>NZ_JBOFOO010000312.1:0-1723 GCF_051659485.1 Craterilacuibacter sp.
TGGTCATCGGTTTTTAGCCAGAAAAAGGCCCGCCACCGGCGGGCCCGTGCATCAGAAACCGGTCTCCCGTATCAGTACGATCACGACCGGTTTGAGTGCTTCGAGCAGCCAGCTTTGTGCCGGGGCATCGATCACCGCCTGACCACGCAGTGTCGCCATTTGGCCGGGCGCGCCATCCAGTTGTACCCGCACCCGGTAAAGTGCATCGCGGGCATGCAAGCCCCCCTGATCCGGCAGTACCGCCACCGGGCCGCCATGCCGGCTGGAGAGCATGGGGTGGGGCAGTTGCACGCTGCGGGTGGTATCGATCGCACTGACCCGCCCGTCTATGGGGGCCAGATGCTTGTTTTCCGGATAAAAGCGTACCCGTGCCTGCTGGCGGATGCGCGGCAGGTCTTTTTGCTCCACCAGAATGTCGGCCTGCCATTGCCCCGCGGCGACCAGCATCGCTAGCGGCTGGCGCGGATTGACCCATACCTCCTTGTCCAGTTCGGGATCGATATCGACGAGGGTGCCGGCAAACGGCGCCTTGAGTGTCAGTCGCGCTGCCTCGTCGGTCTGCGCATAGAGCTGTGCCTCCTGCATCGCGAGCTGGCTCATCAGGCTGGCACGTTTTTCTTCACCGTCATTCAGTCCGGACAGACCGCGCATCTGTAGGTCCAGCGCCGCGCTGGAAAACTGAGCCTGGCGTGCGCGGTAATCCAGCTCCGGCTGGTCCAGACGGAAGACCGGCGCGCCGGCAGCAAAGTGGGTGCCGGCTTGTGGCATGGCGTCCAGACGTGCCGGTAGCGGGCTGTAGAACACATGTTGTGCACCGGGGTGAGCCCAGCCCGGTGCCGTCAGCCGGGTTGACCATGGCAGCAGCGCAATCAATAGCAGCGCGAGCAGGGTCAAGGCGGCCGCGCGCTTACGGTAGGCGGTGATTTCGTCCTGACGCGCATGCCAGACCTTGAGTTCGTTCCAGATCGGGCGCAGTACGAAGACGACGATCTCGACCGCGAACAGGATGATGCCCAGCAGCTTGAAAAACATGAAATACACCGCCAGCGCGATACCGGTGAAGGCAATCAGACGGTAGATCCACACGCCGTAGGCAAAGGCGATCAGCGCCCGGCGCCGCACCGGCGCGAACGGTTCGGGGTCGGGATCATGCCAGCCCAGCAAGCGCCTGCGCATGGCGGTGCGCGCCAGTGCGAACGAGCGCTCGTGCAGGTTGGGCATATCCAGCGCATCGGACAGGATGAAATAGCCGTCAAAGCGCATAAAGGGGCTGGCATTGAGCAGCAGCGAAACCAGCCAGGCGGTCGTCGCCAGAAAGAACAGTGCCTGGCGCGCATCGCCGTCATCGGTCAGATTCCATGCCAGTGTGGCCAGAATGGCCAGTGCCAGCTCGCTGATGATGCCGGCCGAGGCGATCGCGAGGCGCTGCTTGCGCTCGGATAGCCGCCAGCTCTCGCCGGTGTCGGTGTACAGCATCGGCCACATCACCAGAAAGGCGACGCCCATATGCGCCACCCGCAGCCCGTAACGGGTGGCGGTCAGCGCATGACCCAGCTCGTGAATGCTCTTGGCCACCGCCAGCGCCAGCAGATAGCCGACCAGACCGCCGGGCGACAGGGTATCGAGGAAACTGGCGACAAAAACATCCCATTGCCGGGCGGTCAGTACCAGCGCGAGCAGGCCCATGGCCGCGAACGCCAGTGCCGTCGGGCGGGTAAACAGC
>NZ_JBOFOO010000313.1:0-5493 GCF_051659485.1 Craterilacuibacter sp.
AGCGGAATAACAACGCATTGGCGACCAGTCTTGCACCGGACGTAGCGCGATATACAGCAAGACAATGGCAGCCACCAAGCGGCCAGCCAGCCAGAAATTAATCGCCTTTTCCGGACCGCTGGGCGTCACCAGTTCAGGCATGCCGGCAAAAGACAGCAGGTGGGCAAAATCAATCAGGCAAACTGCCAGAAATCCGGCCCCTAACAGCATGCGGTGACTATTGCCACGCTCCCGCCGCAAACTCCACGCCAATGAGAACACCATGGCAGACACTGCCATGGCCAAAAACTCGAGTCCACTGTGCAGAGGCAGGTAGTAGGACGGGACAGAAAAAAACTTCAGCCCGGGCAATCCTTGGCCACAGGCCAGCAACAATGTTAGCGCAATCGCCCACTTGATCTCAGACAAGCCCGAATAGCTTCCGGCCAAGCCAGCAGGTGCATACGGGTGCGATGAAGAGGGCAGAATGAATCGGGAGAGGAAGCTCATGGAGAGACAGTCAACGCATCATATGACTAATGCATTATCTGGGTTTTACTGCTGCAGCGCAATGACAAAGACCAACAGCCCTCTATCGAAGGCCGTTGCCGGGCACCATCAACAAGCACGAAAACCGCTAGTTGCGGTCATGTTTAAGGCCCATCTCGCCATCCCAGCGTCGGGACTCGATTTCTTTTCTGGCATCGTTGCGCAGTCTGTCCTGCTCGGTACAGCGCACCGGCCCGCCGACAGCGCGATTACGAATGGCACGCATCGCATTGATGCGATCTCTTTCCATCAGAAACATGCTTCGATTCATGCTGGCTCCTGTACGCTGATTCAAGATTAATTCCTGCAGCTTTCCAGTAATGCGCAACGCTTGCGGCGTTGCACCATCATCGCCATAAAAATTCGTCAGAGCAAGATCTAAAAATGTAAAAAGCCTACTGTCACCAAAATTTCATGCACCACAAGTGAATGGGGACTGTCACGCATCTAAACAGCCAGTATTTGATCGCCTACTGTGGCAAATCAGACACTGCGCCGCTCGTACACTGCCTGCGCCAGCGTCCCCAGATCAATATGTTCCAGTTCGCCGCCGACCGGCATGCCGCGGGCAATCCGGCTAACCTTGATGCCACGGGTTTTCAGGAGTTCGCTAATCATATGGGCAGTCACTTCACCTTCGGCGGTAAAGTTGGTCGCAATCACCACTTCCTGCGTCACCCCATCCAGCGCACGCACCAGCAGGCGGTCGAGATTGGCCTCACGCGGCCCCATCCCTTCCATCGGAGAGACGCGCCCCATCAGCACAAAATACAGGCCGTCAAAGCATTGCGCCTGCTCCAGCATCAGCTGATCGGTCGGCATTTCCACCACACACAGCAAATCCTGCCGCCGCGTGTCGTCACTACACAGATTGCACAAGGGCGTTTCGCTAAAGGTATTGCAACGCTCGCAATGGATCAGATGGGTCAACGCACGCTCGATGGCACGCGCAAGTTTCCCGGCACCGGCCTGATCGCGCTGCAATAAATGGTAAGCCATGCGCTGGGCCGACTTGGGGCCGACACCGGGCAAGACCCTGAGGGCGGAAATGAGATGATCGAGAGCAGGAGGGTTTTTCATAGCGGACGCGTGTGCAGGCAATAGGAAACAGGGAATGCGCTGAATGGCGCGCTTGAGCATTCCCCACGCCCTATTCCCTCAATATCAGAACGGCAGCTTCATGCCGGCAGGCAGGTTCAGGCCCTGCGAGAAACCTGCCATTTTTTCCTGGGTGGTGGATTCGGCCTTGCGTACGGCGTCATTGACAGCAGCCGCGATCAGGTCTTCCAGCATTTCCTTGTCTTCTTTGACATCATCCAGCAGCGAGTCGTCGATGGATACGCGTTTGACGTCGTGATGGCACGTCATCACCACCTTGACGAGGCCGGCACCGGACTGGCCTTCAATTTCGACCGAACCCAGTTCTTCCTGGGCTTTTTTCATGTTTTCCTGCATTTGCTGGGCCTGTTTCATCAGGCCCGCGATTCCGGCTTTACCGAACATAAGACTTACTCCTGAGCGGGTTGAATAGTATCGGTGAGCAAGGTGGCGTCGAATTCGCGCACCAGTTGCTGCACCACGGGGTCGTTTTCCAGCACGGCGCGCGCTTCCAGCCTTAATTCATGGCGGTTGCGCGCATCGCGCATGGCAGGGGTTTCGGCCGAGGTTTCTTCAATAACGACCTTCAGGTCAAGCGCATGGCCGAAGTGTTCGGCCAGCACGGTCCTGAGTTTTTCCTGGTAGTCGCGGCTGGCCAGATGACGAAAACTCTCCGGCACAGCCAGTATCATCTCGCCAGCTTGCCAGCTTTTCAGTACCGCGTTTTGCGCCAGCATGCGTACTGTACCCATACGCGGACCGATCTCACTCACCAGTGCGAGCCAGTTGCCATCAAACACAAGCGGCTCGGGTACGGCTTCATCAAGCGGCACATAGGTTTCATCATCAGCCGGCGAAGCATCATCCATATGATCCGGCGGCAGAACATCACCGTCTCTGTCGTCGTCCTCGTCGCTCCCGGGCGCACTGACAAGTGCCGCGGGCGGCTCCGGTAGACGAGTCGCAGGCTCAGGCTCGGGTTCAGGCGGCGCATCCTCGCTAGCGGCGGGGCTCTGCGGCGCTGGGGTCGCTGTTGCGGGGGGGCGCGCCCCTGCGACCTGACGCGTCAGCATGGCACGCGCCTGATCCATTGCGCCACGACCGGCTGCCGCCGTATGCGTGGCCAGCGGCGCCGGTGGACGTGCAAGCAGCGCAGCCGGCTCGGCCTGATTGGCAGGATGAAACGCCAGCATGCGGATCAAGGCCATATTGAAACCGGCATGCTCGTCCGGCGCCAGCGCCAGATCGCGACGGCCATGCACTGCAATCTGGTAATAAAGCTGCACATCTTCCGGTGTCATCCGCTGTGCCAGCGCGAAGATGGCATCATATTCGGGTTCATCCGGCGAAACCGCCTGCGGGATGATTTGTGCCATAGCGATCTGCTGCAGCAAGACCGTCATTTCAGTCAGTGCACTATCAAAGCCTATGCCACGTTCGGCCAGCTGATCAGCTTCACGGATCAGCAAGGGGCCATCGGCATCCGCCAGCGCACCAAGCAAGCCGAACAGATAACTGCGATCGACGGCGCCCAGCATGGCGCGCACGCCCTCTTCCTTTACTTCGCCCACGCCATAGGCAATCGCCTGATCCAGCAGCGAGAGCGCATCGCGCATCGAGCCTGCAGCACCGCGCCCCAATAGCGACAAGGCTGGCGTCTCGTAAGCGACGCCCTCCACTTCCAGCACCTGCGCCAGATAGCCGGCGATCTGCTGCGGCGTCATATTGCGCAGGGAGAACTGCAGGCAGCGCGAGAGCACCGTCACCGGCACTTTTTGCGGATCGGTGGTGGCCAGAATGAATTTCACATGCGCCGGCGGCTCTTCCAGCGTCTTGAGCATGGCATTGAATGCACTCTTGGACAGCATGTGCACTTCGTCGATGATGTAAACCTTGAAGCGCCCCAGCGTCGGCGCATACTGCGCGTTCTCCAGCACTTCACGGATATTGTCGATGCCGGTATTGGACGCGGCGTCGATCTCCAACAGATCGACATAGCGCCCGGCATCGATCTGGCGGCAAGCGGCACACGCACCGCACGGCTCGGCGGTAATGCCGGTCTCGCAGTTCAGGCTCTTGGCCAGAATGCGGGCGATGGTGGTCTTGCCGACACCGCGCGTGCCGGTCAGCAAGTATGCGTGGTGCAGCCGCTCACTGGTCAGTGCATTGGACAATGCACGCACCACGTGCTCCTGACCGACCAGATCGGCAAAACGCTTGGGACGCCACTTGCGGGCGAGGACTTGATAGCTCATGGGTGGCGATTCTAGCAGAAGCTTAGCGGGTCAACACGGCAAAGGCGGGAGACAAGCCCCTCAGGGCTGCGTCCGGGATGCCGCGGCGCCCTGCTGCGCCCAGAAGCGCTCGCGCACCTGTTCGGCTAGTTCCTGTGCCACCTTGGCATAGTGCGTGCTGCGGTTATAGCGGGTAATGGTGTAGAAATTCCCCAGCCCCAGCCAGTATTGCACCTCGCCCGGCGCAACCTCCAGCGGGAATAGTACCGCCGGCACATTGTCGCCCACCTCGGCGCGCGGGATCACGCCCATTTTTTTGAGCTCGCCCACGGTGTAGTGCAGATTGAATTTGTCCGACACCAGCTTGTCGATCTGCGGCCCCGGCACCACATCGGCCGGAATCACCACATCGTCGCCTTTTTTCCAGCCATGCAGCTTGAAATAGTTGCCTATGCTGCCGACCACATCGGCCGGGTTATTCCAGATATCGCGCGTACCGTCGCCGTCAAAATCAACCGCCCATTTGCGGTAACTGGAGGGCATGAACTGTGGCCAGCCCATGGCGCCGGCGTAACTACCCTTGAGCAGCAGAGGATTTTTGCCCTCCTCCTTGGCCAGCTTCAAAAACTCGGTCAGCTCGCCGCGAAAATAGCTGGCGCGACGCGGGTAGTCGAAACCGATGGTCGTCAGCGCATCGGCCACGCGAAAGCTGCCGGTATTGCTGCCATAACGCGTTTCTATACCCAAAATCGCCACCACCATTTCCGGTGGCACGCCGTAGCGCGCTTCAACCTTGTTCAGTACAGCGGCGTGCTGTTGCCAGAATGCCACACCACCGTCGACCATCTTGCCGGTCAAAAAATTGGAGTGAAACTGATACCACGGACGCGAGGTCGAGGGCCGGTCCAGTGCAGTGATAATGGACGGCTTAAGCTCCACATTGGCAAACAAGGCCTCCAGATCGGGACGGGTGAAGTCGCCACTCGCCACCTGTTCGTCGATGTAGCGCTGGATATCCGGCCGCGCGAGCAAGGCGGCATCGGCATGAGCCAACATAGAGCATGCTGCCAGCGGCAAAAAAAGCCATTTTTTCATGATAGTTTCGCCCATCAAGCCGGCAGATTGCACTGCCGGCTTCAGTATTTGTAAGAGAGTGCGCTGGACACCAGGCGTGCCGTAATATCGACAATCGGAATGATGTGCTCGTAGTTCATCCGTGTCGGCCCTATCACGCCCAGCGAGCCCACCACCTGATCGTTAATCTTGTAAGGCGCGCTGACCACCGAGCATTCGTCCAGCATGGTTACGCCTGACTCTTCGCCGATAAAAAGACTGACGCCCTGCGCCGCCTGACTCTGGTTCAGCAGCTTAAGCAGCTCGGTCTTGCGCTCGAACACCGAAAACAACTCGCGTAAGCGTGTCAGGTCTTCCGACAGGTCGCGTACATTCAATAGATTATTACCGCCTGAGATCACTACCGCACCGGTCTGCTCAACCATAGTCTGGCGGCCCAGATTGATTGCGATTGCCATCAGACTACTGATATCGCCCTGTAGTTCACGCAATTCATGCTCGACACAGCGAGTCACACTGGAAAGCGCTTGCCCGGCGTAATGCAGGTTGATGAAATTGG
>NZ_JBOFOO010000314.1:0-2666 GCF_051659485.1 Craterilacuibacter sp.
TCCGCAAACGATTCCGCAGCAAAACAAGCAAACTCAAGACGGCCACTGAAGTACAGGACGTGATCCACAACACGAAAGACATGCAGACCAGCACCCCGCCCACAGGCCTGCAAAACTCACCGCGCCAAACGGGAAACAGCCCGGCAAGCTACCATGCTTGCCGGGCTGTCAAGCTCAGGCTGGTTCCGGATTCAACGCGATAACTGACGGCCGTCAAGCCTTGCTGGCGGGTCTTGGCCGGCAGATGCCTTGCTCACTGCACCACGGTTTTTACCTTCCAGTCGTTACCTTCTACTGCGGAGATGGTGACCGGCGCGTTCTTCAGGTTACCGGCAGCGTCAAAAGCAAAATCGGCAGTGACTCCCTTGTATTGGGTCTTGGCGATAAACGGGAGAAACTTGGCAGGCTCGGTAGAGTCCGCACGCTTCATTGCATCGGCCACGATCATTACGCCATCGTAAAACTGAGGCCCAAGCAACACCACTTCCTGCTTGAAACGGTCCTTATAGCGGACTTCAAAATCTTTACCGCTCGCACGCGAGTCCAGTGCGGCGCCCGCTACCGCCGAGAAATGCCCGGCCGAATCCGCTCCAGCCAGCTTGATAAAGGTCGGGGTACTGAGCATGTCACCCCCCATCAGCTTGGCATTCATGCCGAGGCGCTTCATCTGCTTCGCCAGTGGCGCGGCCTGCGCATCTGCTCCGCCATAAAAGACCAGATCGGGTTTTTGCGCTTTAAGTGATGTAAGGATGGCGGTGAAGTCGGAGGCCTTGTCGTTGGTGTATTCGCGTTTGACTGGCTTCTTGCCCTGCACCTGCAGTGACTTGATGAATTCGTCGGCAATGCCCTGCCCGTAGGCGGTACGGTCATCAATCACTGCAACCCGCTGGGCATTGAGTTTTTGCACCGCATACTGCCCCAACGAACCGCCAATCTGGCTATCACTACCAACTAGGCGGAAAGTGGTCTTGTAGCCGGAAGCGGTGTAGGCCGGATTGGTGGCGACAGAGAGTTGCGGTATGCCGGCATCTGAGTAAATGCGCGAGGCCGGAATCGATACGCCAGAGTTAAAATGACCGATCACGGCCTTTACACCCGAGTCCATTAGTCGTTGCGCCACCTGAGTACCCACCCGCGGATCGGCCTGATCATCTTCCGATATCAGTTCGAATTTCACTTTCTGCCTGCCAATGGTGATGGGCCTGGCGTTCAGGTCGTCAATCGCCATGCGGGCGGCGTTTTCATTATCCTTGCCATAGTGCGCCTGCGGGCCGGACAGCGGCGATGAAAAGCCTAGTTTGACCACGGTATCCGCATGTGCAGCGCCGATGGCGAGCGGTGCCATCATGCCGCCCAGAGCCAGTGCCAAACTCAGCGTACGTGTTGCAGTGTGATGCTTCATATTGCTACTCCTTTATATACACGACTGAAGGTTGGCCGTTGCAACGGCCCGCTGCTACTTGATATCTGTTTGCGCGCTAATGGCGGCGGCCCGCTAGAATCGGTCAGGCCTGTAGGCGGCACCATCCAGACTGCACGCCTTGCCGCAGATCTGCTCTGTCAGCAAAGCCCCCGTGGTGGCCGCCAGTGTCAGCCCCAGATGCCCATGCCCTGTAGCAAAATACAGGCCAGCCACACCCGGTGCCGGGCCGATAACCGGCACGGTGTCGGGCACGGATGGCCGGTTCCCCATCCACACACTCATACCCCGGGTACTGAAGTCACCGACGATGCGTCTGGCCTTGTCGATAAGAATGTGCGCACGGCGCCAGTCTGGTGGCGCATCGCGGTGCGCCAACTCCACTGTACCGGCAAGGCGCAAGCCCTTGTTCGCCATAGGCAGGATGACGAAGCTTTCGCTGGCACACTGTATAAAGTGGTGCAGCGCTACATCGGCATGTGGCAGGGTGACGTGATAGCCGCGCTCGCTTTCTAGAGGAATGGGACAGCCATGCAGGCGGGCGAAGCGGTCGCTCCATATTCCGCAAGCGATGACCACACGGTCGGCATCAAGCCGGCCGCCGCTACGCACTTTCACGCCATCAATACGACCATTCCTGACCCGAGTAGTGATTACTTCGTCCTGCACAAAGCCGCCCCCCTCACGCATGAAGGCATCAAACAGTCCGCGACTGAAGAGATAAGGGTCATCTACATGCGACCACTCCGGCACCTTGACCGCAAACTGCCATTCTTCGGTGATCAGCGGCTCAATAGCGGCTAATGCCGCACGCTCCAGAGGATTCCAGCTGACGCCATGCTCGCGCTTGATTTGCCAGGCGGCCAAGGCTGCCTGGTACTCTGCTTTATGGCGATACAGGGTGAGATTGCCGTGACGACGCCACAGGTGCGAAACACCGGCGCGCTCGATCAGTGGCGCGTAATCGGTATTCACGCGAGCCAGCAGTGCGGCCATGGCATGGGTGAGCTCGGCCACCCGGGCTGGCCGACTGGCGGCAACAAAGCGCGCCAACCACGGGGCCAGTCTTGGCAGATGGCGCCAGCGCACCGCCAGCGGGCCTAGCGAATCCAGCAGCCAGCCTGGCACTTTAGCCAGCACGCCAGGTTCGGCCAGCGGGATCACATCACTCACGGCAAATGCACCGGCATTGCCGTAGCTGGTTTCCATCGCCGGCTGGCCGCGATCCAGTAAGGTGACCTCGCAG
>NZ_JBOFOO010000315.1:0-3801 GCF_051659485.1 Craterilacuibacter sp.
TTTGATGTGTGTTTGCGCTCTATTACCCGGCCTAGGCCGGGTTTTTTTATCAGGGCACCGCTGTTAGTGCCGGCGGGCTGATCGCTCGTGCGATTTCAGCCGCCAATTGTGCCGTCGCTACGCTTAAGGCTGCAACCAGCGCATCGTAACCATCACCTTGCTGCGGCGTGCGGATATCGAATGGCCGGCTTAGTTGTGGCGTGCCTTTTTCATCCAGCAGGCTATAGCGCCCGGCAAGGCGGGCATGACCCTGATAGCTGCCGTTAAATTGCTCGACGGTCAGCCTGATCTTGACGGGCTTGCCGGTGGGCGTGGTCATGGCCGCCGGCAACAGCCGGCTCAGTCTGGCAGCCAGGTTGCGCGCCAGTATCTTGTCGGGTGACTCGGCCCACTGGTGGTACTGGGCCAGATTGACCTCTACTTCGCTCGTCTGGTAGACGATGGCGGGGCCAGACAGGTAGTCGGGCAGTTTGACGTCGAGCAGCAGGCCCGCACTGCTACTGGCATCGGGTTTGGCGGCGACGTCTTGCAGCAGGTAGTAGCTGACCTTGGGGGCGCTGCTGCAAGCGGCCAGCGTCAATAATAGTGGAAACAACAGAATGCTGCGCTTCATGGGCGGGCTCCCTTGGGGGTCGGGTCGGGGGTGCTGCGGTCAAATAGCAGCGCATTCGGGCTTTCATTCAGGGTGCGCACCACTGGCCTGGCTTCCTGCAGCAAGGCGCCCAGTCTGCCCAGCACCTGACTCAGCTCGCTATAGGCCACCGAGCCTTTGGAGAAACCGTCCAGCGTCGTACCCAGCTTGGCGAGGGTCTGGCGCAATTCGGCCGGCAGTGCTTGCGCATCCGGGCTACTGACCAGTCCATTGAGCGACTGGGCAAGCTTGCCCGCTTCGCTGGCCGCGATGCGGGTTTCCCCCATGGCGGCACTGGCGCCTTCCAGCGTCTGCTCGAGCTTGAGGGCATTCAGCTTGTCCAGCAAGGCCACCACCTTGTTTTCGATCTGTGACAGCCCGCCGCTATTGCTGGTCGGGAAAACATGGTAGCCGCGGTAGGGCTTGGGCAGGGCGCGGCCACGTTTGCCGGAAAAGTCGACATCGACGAATAAGGCGCCACTGAGCAGGTTGCCGGTCTTGAGCTTGGCGACCATGCCTTCCTTGATCGCCTGCTCGATGCGTGCCTGCCAGAAAGCCTGCGAGCGCTCGCCGGTTTCGCCATCAAAGCGGCCCACCTCGATTTTCAGTAGCACCGGAATGCCAAGCTTGGCGGACTTGCTGGCGGAGAGTTGCGGTGTAAACAGCGGCACGGCGGCGACCGTGCCGATACGGATGCCGCGGTATTCGACCGGGGCACCGATTTGCAGGCCGCGTACCGATTCGTCGAATAGCGCAACAAACGGCAATTGCTGTTCGTAATAGAGGTTGGCTGCCTTTTCTTCGCTGGCATACAGCGCAAACTTGCTCTGGTTGGCCACGCGCCCGCCTAACTCGTGCCCGACGGGGACATCAAATGAAATGCCGCCACCAAGCAAGGTGGCTAATGAACCGACATTGACCGAAATGCCGTTGGCCGACAGGTTGAAGCCGACACCGCTGCTGAGCCAAAAGCGCGAGTTGGCGGTAACCAGTTGGTCGTAAGGGCGTTTGATAAACAGTTGGTAACGCATTTCACGCGCGGCGGTATCGAATTCTGCTTTTTCGATGCGACCCACTTCAAAGTGCTGGAACAAGACCGGGTCGCCGACATTGAGCGTTTTGACATCGCGCGCATTGAGTTGCAAACGTAGGCCGGGTACGTCCGGGCCGGTAATGGGCGGGCTGGACAGTACCTTGAATTCGCGATTCATATCACCGCTTTTGCCCGGCTGAAACTGGATGTAGACGCCGGACAGTAGTGTCGATAGCCCGCTGACGCCGCCATTTTCTACCCGTGGCCGTACCACCCAGAACTGGCTGTCGGCGTACAGCATGGACGCGGTACTTTTATCCAGCTGAGCCTTGACGATAACCGCCTTGTAGTCGGCGGCAAGGCTGACTTCGGTGACTTTGCCGATATTCACATCGAGGATCTTGATCTGGGTCTTGCCGACGTCTATGCCTTCGGCCGAGGACAGGTGCAGGGTGATTTGCGGGCCCTGATTGCTCCAGGTGGTGTACACCATCCACAGGCCGGCGATCAGCGCGACGATGGGCACTATCCACACCAGAGAGAGTTGGCGCAATTTGGCCACACGGGCGACGGGCGGAGTGGGGGCCACGGGTTCAGTCATGGGCGGGGCTTTCCTTGTGTATGCGTTTATCCCAGATCAGACGGATATCAAAACTCATGGCGGCGAGCATGGTGAAAATGACCACGCCGGTAAAGGATAGGGCTGCGATGCCGGGGTAGACCGACATGACCTTGCCCATGCGAACCAGCGCCACCAGAATGGCAACGACAAATACGTCGACCATGGACCAGCGCCCTATCAGTTCGGTGATGCGGTACAACTGGGTATAGCGGCGGGCACTGGCACTGGCCCCCGCACCTTTGCGTGCATAGGCGGCGCAACACAACAGGGTCAATGCCGAAAATTTGGCAATGGGTACCAGGATGCTGGCAATAAAGATGATAAATGCAATTGGGTAGGAGCCCAGATTCCACATGATGACCACGCCTTCGAGTATGGTCGAGGCCTCGTTGCTGCGCAGGCTCTCGGTCAGCATGATGGGGTAGATATTGGCCGGAATGTAAAGCAAGGCGGCGGTCACCAGCAAACCCGCCGTCAATTGCAGGCTGCGTGGCCGGCGCGGGCTTAAATGGTGCTGGCAGCGCATGCAGCGTGTGGCTGCGGCCGGGTTGCGTTTGCCACAGCTGCGGCAACAGAGGCCGGTTTGCTGCCAGTTTTCGGCCGGGTCTTCACCGTAAAGCTTGTCCAACTGGTAGTTAAGCCAGTGTTCGTCGATCAGTGCAGCGGTCTTGGTCAGCGTTAAACTGAACAGCAGCAGGCTCCAGAACGACAGACCGAACTGGATTTCGGCCAGCGAGACGAGCTTGATCATGCTAACCAGTATCGCCAGCGCAAATACGTCCACCATCATCCACGGCCGGCTGGAGGCTGCCAGTTGGGTCGCCGAGCGCAGGCCTATCCAGCGTTTTTGCAGGCGCAAAGCCAGATAGACATACGAGGTGGCGGCCAGAAACAAGGCCGGTGTAAACAGCAGTACCAATAGCAGCAGGTCGGCGATCAGGGCGAAGTCTTCATGGAACAGGGTTTCGGCGCTGCTTAAAATAGTGATCTGCTGGTGCACCCCCTCTACCGTCATGCCGATCAGCGGGAAGGAAAAACTGAGCAGCAAAAAAACCAGTGCGGCCAGCGCATAGGCCAGCGGCGCATCGAAAGCGCGTAGCGGAATGCGGCACAGCACATCGTTGCAGCGCGGGCAGCGTGCCAGTTGGCCGCCATAGAGTAGCGGCACGGTCAATTCAAGGTCGCAGTGCGGGCACTGGGCGCGGTGCGCGGGGAGCTGAGGATCTAGCGCCGGCATGATGCGCCAAGTGTGGCGAAGATAAGATTGATAATCATGGACACGTGCTGGGCAGTCAGAATTTCTGGTTATTCAAATGATATATTCTAGGGCATCTACATCGCTGCTGTCAGAACGGATTGCCAAACGGCGCAAACGCACCGCCGGGAAGGCAGGGCAGACACTGAAGTGCTGCGTGCTATTTTCTGCTTTCCAGTATGCGGCTTGACCGTTAACATCCTTGCCTCTCTTTAGGTCTTTGTGGAGTTTGCATGTCGTCCCCAGCCCGTCTTCCCGCC
>NZ_JBOFOO010000316.1:0-1135 GCF_051659485.1 Craterilacuibacter sp.
TAAGTATAAAGAGCGGTATTTCGACTGGGCTTTAGTATTTAGCAGCCAGGTCAAAACGATGATTAATCCGGAAGCAATATTCGGCAAGATGTCTTGAAAAATGCTTTGCTTCTAGTGTATGGCAGCTACGCCACAGTCAGTTTCTCACATTTCCTATCATCGTGTTTACCCAGTTGAACGCCGGATGCTCCACCCAGTCCGTCGGATATCACCGCGCTACCACCTACAACATGCCGTTTGGCCCAATCAGCAATGGACTGGGTTTTGAAACCATCGACCACCGTCATCCGCATCTTGATTGGATACCCTCCCTTGTTCAGGGCTACTGCTGCCATAAACGGCGTCTTGCCTGCCGCGCCCCGACCCCGTTAGCCAACGACGGCGTTACCCCCCAAGTCGATTTCATCGAGCTGAATGATGCCGCTGATAGGCTGTTTGTCATCCGACTCATTCATGGCTGGCAGCCGTGTGTACTTGAGCATCAACTCGGTGTCATATTTGACGCCTAATAGGCGCTTTAGCGCCATCGCTGACAAACTTGTTTTGGTTTGTGACAACGCGTGCATTACCAGAAACAACTTGGTTAGCGAGAGCCTGGTGTTTGCAAAAATCGTGTTTTCAGTCAATGACATCTGATGACGGCAGTGATTGCATGGCCGTGCACGGGGCCGCCTTTTCAGGCAACAACAGGTCTGGTTGGTACATTCAGGGCAGAAAAAGCCGTGAGGAAAGCCCCAAGTGAACAGCGTGTTTTCGCACTGCGCCTCTGTGGCATAGTCCTTTAAAAATTCAAACAGGGGGTAGCCTTTCTGGAATTGGAATTGGAATTGGAATTGGAATTGGAATTAGACTTTGCTTTTGGCCATGATCTCGCACCTCGATAGCTGTGCGTAAGATCAGTGTAGTTGGTGGTGACTGCTAATAATGGGTAATCCGGTATATCTATACCGCGACCTTATTAGCTCAATTGGCAACTATTTTAACGGTTTTATACTCCGCCAAATCAGACTTCTGCCGCATGCTGGCTACAGGATAGTGCCATATTGACCACTCCATCTTCCATCTGTACGTCTATCTTGAAGCCAAGCAGCTTGGCAAGATTGACCATGCTGCGATTGCTGGGCATGGTTATGCC
>NZ_JBOFOO010000317.1:0-5274 GCF_051659485.1 Craterilacuibacter sp.
GCCACCGATAGCTCGGGCTCGTCCACGCAATAGCTGCCGCCAAAACCGCAGCACTCGTCGCGCCGTTCCGGCCGGGTGAGGGTGATGCCGTCCACCAGCGCGAGGATGCGCTCCAGTCGCGACTGATAGGGCAGCATCAGTTCGGAGGCGGTGGCATGCTTGCGGGTACGCAGGCCGAGACAGCTCTGGTGGATGGAGACCTTGTGCGGGAAGCTCACCGGCTTGGGCAGCGCCTCGACTTTGAGGATGTCCTGCAGGAATTCGACGATTTCGTAGACCCGCGGCTGCAAGCCTGCATAGCCGGGCGTATCGGGCGGGTAGTGGGCACCGACATGGCTTATGCAGCTACTCGATGGCGACACCACATAGTCGTAGCCGGCAAAGATGTCGCAAAAGCGGCCGGCCGCCGCTGCTGCGCCCTTTACATCGCCATTATTGAACAGCGGCTGGCCGCAACAGGTTTGCGCCAGCGGATAGTCGACATCCAGGCCATAGCCTTCCAGCAGTTCCAGCGTGGCAATGGCGATATGCGGATAGAGTTCGTTGACGTGACAGGGAATGAACAGGCCGATTTTCATAAATTTGCGCGCTGCAAGATGATAGGCAGGCTGTAGCCTATCATGTCATGAGGGTAAGCGGGCGGCTTTGGCGGGGTTGGTGCGCTGGCGGAAGATCACAGGAGTCGAACCTGCCCGGGACCGCTGGCGGCCCCCTCCGGTTTTGAAGACCGGCCACCCCACCGGGGATGATGATCTTCCGCAAGGCGGCAATTATAACAGCTTGCCTGTGTACGGTCAGTCGCTTGCAAATTGGGTGGCATCGCGCAGCAGATGGCGGTCGCCCTGACGCCGGGTGAGCCCGCTCTTGTCGAAAAATTCCAGTAGCTGGATCGCCAGCTTGCGCCCGACGCCGATGCGGTCACGGAACGAGGCGGCATCGGCGTAGCCCTGGCACGCCGCCAGTTCGCACACGATGGCGGCCATCTGCCGGATGCGGCTGGCCAGATAATAGCGGTCGGGCACGATAGCGATGACATGGCCCAGACGGGCGGCCTTTTTCAGCAGGGCACGCACGCTGTCCTCGTCGCTGTGTGCGCTTTGCGCCAGATCGCGTACCCACTGGGCCTCGCCACCCTCGCCAAAGCCACCCGCCACCCGTAGCCATAGCGCATCTTCGCTGCTGCTGAATGCCAGTACATGGCCTGGCAGGTGCAGCCAGCCACGGGTTTCACACAAGCTACCGGCAGCAAGCAGCGCGTGCAGCAGTGCGCTCATCGTAGCCGGCGTTTCATTCGGCAGCGCCAGACGCTTGAGGCGCGAGCGCGCCGCGCCCATCTGGTCGGGCTGGGCCGCGTGCAGGCCGGCCAGGCGTTGCAGCAGGGTGTCTTGCAGTGCCTGCCAGCGTGCGGGGGCATGGGCATGGGTGCCGGCAACCACCAGTTGCAAGGCCTGTGCCCATGCGCCGGCATCGTGTGTTGTCTGGCGCGCCCAGGCAAATGCCGGCAGATCGACGCTGCCCTGTTCGGCCAGGGTGCGTAGCGCCAGCTTGTCGTTCCCGCCCGCTGCGGCCAGTGCCTGCAGATGGGCAAGTCGGGCCGGATGGCGTTTGCCGCGCAGCGGCGGCATGGTTTCCAGCACCCGTGCGCCGGCGAGCGTCTGGCGTGCACCGGCATCGCGCACAATCAGCCTGTCGTTGTCTGCCAGATAGAGCGGCGCATCCAGTGCCAGTTCGGCGCAAGACTGGGCCTTGTCCTCGCCCAGCAGGACCAGATGGCCGGTGATATGGCGCGCGCCGTGATGGATGTGTACGGCCTGCCAGTGTTTGAGTGGCGCGGCACCGGCCAGCGGCTTGAGTGCGACGCTGATGCGGCTGCTGGCGCGACCGGCTTGTGCCAGCAGCCAGTCGCCACGCCTGATGTCGTCTTTGCTGATATCACCCGCGAGATTGAGCGCGATGCGCTCGCCTTTACCGGCGCTATTTGCCGCCTGGCCCTGTGCATGCAGTGCACGCACACGTACCGGCACTTCGGCGCCGCTGAGCCATAGCGTGTCGCCGCTGGCGACGCGGCCCGCGAGCGCGGTGCCGCTGACCACCAGACCGCTGCCCTTGATGGTAAAGGCGCGGTCGATGGCGAGGCGAAAGCGCCGTGTCGCGTCGGGGGCATTGGCCGGAAGTGCCTCCAGATGCGCGCGCAAGGCCTCAAGCCCGGCACCGCTGCGGCTGGAAACCGGCAGGATGGCGCTAGCAGCAAGATGGTAACTGGCGAGCAGGGTTTCGATTTCGCGGCTTAGTGCCAGGATGTGTGCCGAGTCCGCCAGATCACATTTGCTCAGTGCTACGGTGATGGCCGGGGTGCCGGCCAGTTGCAAAATGGCCAGGTGTTCGCGTGTCTGCGGCATGATGCCGTCGTCGCAGGCAACCAATAGCAGGGCGTGGTCGAGGCCGCCTACACCGGCGAGCATATTGCTCAGGAATTTTTCGTGGCCGGGCACATCGACAAAGCCCAGACGCTTGCCGTTAGCGCATTCGAGAAAGGCATAGCCCAGATCCAGCGTCATGCCGCGGCGTTTTTCTTCCGGCAGGCGGTCGGCATCGGTGCCGGTGAGGGCGCGCAATAACGAGGTTTTGCCGTGGTCGACGTGGCCGGCAGTCGCGATGATCATGGGCGGCTTCTTTCCTGTCTGGGTGCAAAGCCGCCCATGGTAGAGGGCATGGGGTTTTTCGGCTAGACCGGATCGACGTGGGTCATCACATTCAGCACCGGATGTTCGGCCATCACGCGGGCGCGCGCTTCCAGCGCAATATTATGGCCGTCGCGTACATTCAGGTCGCCATCGACTTCCAGATGTACATCGACCACGATCATGTCGCCCATTTTGCGGGTGCGCAGATCGTGCAGGCCGGTAATGCCGGGGGTAGCGAGCAAGGTAGTGCGGATCTTGCTGACTTCTTCTTCATCGGCGGCCTTGTCCATCAGGTCGGACAGCGCACTCCAGGCAAACTGGCCACCGGTCCTGCAGATCATCAGGCCGACAAACAGTGCCGCTACCGGGTCCAGCAGCGGATAGCCCAGCATATTGCCGCCTATGCCCAGCGCCACCACCAGCGACGATGCCGCATCCGAGCGCGCGTGCCAGGCGTTGGCTACCAGCATGGTCGAGCGCACTTTTTTGGCAATGCCCAGCATGTAGCGGAACAGGCCTTCCTTGCACACCAGCGTAAACAGCGCCACCCACAGGGCGATGGCGTGCACCTGCGGGATGGACTCGGGGTCGTTGAATTTGGAGGCCGCCGAAATGAGCATGCCGGCACCGACCGCCAGCAATAGCAGGCCCAGTACCAGCGAGGCCGCATTTTCATAGCGCTGATGGCCGTAATGATGATCATCATCCGGCGCCTTGCGGCCGTGGTGGCTGGCAAACAGCACCACGAAGTCGGCCAACAGGTCGGACAGCGAATGGATACCGTCTGCCACCAGCGCCTGCGAGCGGGCAAAGATGCCGACGGTCACTTGCAGTACCGTCAGGATCAGGTTGATAACCACGCTGACCAAGGTACTTTTGCGCGCAGCGGCGTAGCGTGCCAATTCTTCTGCCGCTTGATGATCCGGCAGGGGTTTTTCTATGGCCATGATTATGCTTTTGTTGAATTCAAATGGCTGGATAATGCCATCGGATGATTAGTTTTGGCTTAAACTGTCGTCAGTTTAAGGCAGTCACGCGTATCGTTGTGAACTAACGCACACCAGTTGGTATCGGATGCTTTCTTTATGGGACAATTGCGCAGACGTTCAAGGCCGCCTGCCATCAGGTGGCGAAAAACCATGATTTTATCCTCTGCCCGCTAAAGCGCAGAGCGATTTTCTGTTCAAGGGAATTCTGACATGCAAAAAACCGTACTGGCTTCTGCCGCCTTGCTGCTGGCCTCTGCCGCCCAAGCCGCCATCAACCCGATTCCGACCAGCAACGGTTTTTCCGGCGCGGTCAGCATCGGCGTGGCGAGCAGCGAAGTGGCTTCCAATATGTACAAGGGCGATGACAACGGCCGTATCTATAACCGTGGTACACCGGACAGCCACGGCGAAACCGATCCGCTGCTGATGCTCGACCTGCGCTACACCCTGGCCAATAGCCGTACCCAGTTTGTACTGGGTAATCAGGTGCATGATGCGCTGCGTCTGGACTACACCCAGCAGCTGGGTGTGCGTCAGGAAATCGGCAATAACGGCATTGTGTCTGCCGGCCTGGTATTCAGCGGCTTCGGCAGCAAGGACGTATGGGCCAACCCGTACGACACAACGGGTGAGCGCGAAGAGACCAAGCGCAAGTCGACCGGCATGCGTCTGGGCTGGGAAGGTATCTTGGGCAGCAACTTCAGCGCCGACATTACCCGCCGCAAGGTTGAGCTGGACGATGAGAAGAGCGGCTACCTTGGGTTGCTGGACCGTAACGGCAAAACCACCCGTTTCAACCTGTCCTACGACTGGGAATTTGCACCGGGCCACTTCCTAGCACCGGGCATCGTCTTGGGCAAGCACGACCTTGACGGCCGCGCCATGAGCAACGACTCCACCGGCTTCAAGCTGGACTACGGCTACCGCAGCGGCCTCTACACCGTGACTGCCAACCTGTATCTGGGCGAACAGAAGTACGATGCAGCCAACCCTATTCCAGAATTCGACGGCAAGAAGGCCGATAGCAGCGACTTCGTGATCGGCACCAATCTGATGCGTCACCAGCTGTTCGGTTACAAGAATGTCAGCGGCTTCGTTAATGCCGCCTATGGCAAGTCCGATTCCGACATCAACTTCTACGATGCCGAAGTCAAGCGCATTGGCGCAGGTGTGATGTACAAGTTCTGATCACATCATGATCAGCCCAAAAACCGGTGCGGTGTGCGCCGGTTTTTTTATGGCCAGCGTCCGGGCGCCGGCCAGTGGGCCGCCACCGCCGCCACCGAGCAGGCAGGCGCCAATGGCGAGATGTTCGAACTCGGCTGGGCCTAGGATTTTGATCGTCATGGTCATTTCTTATTTTTTATGTTGAAATTGCATTCTATTTGCATTAATTGATGGCAGAATACATTTTTTATGTATGTTTGAGACACCGTGTTGCCTTCTGCCTCATCTACCCCTGTGACCTCTGCCGGCTGGATTCGTACCCTGCGCCGGCGCTTTCCCGCGTTCGAGAGCCTGTGGCAGGAGTTTCCCGACAATGTTTTTCTGATCGCTTGCGACAAGGATGGCGACTTCCTGCTCGCAGACTGCAATCCGGC
>NZ_JBOFOO010000318.1:0-5812 GCF_051659485.1 Craterilacuibacter sp.
GGCACACAATGCAAACAACAAAGGAGAAACCATATGAAGCGAAGTAATATTAGCAATTAACTATATTTGACACAACAGTCATACCCGGATATTGACCATTCGTGTCGCAAATACCTAAAACCATCCAGGTACGCATCAGCACCGGAAAGAGCCGGCAATAGGCCGGAATACACACAAGTCGCACCATCAACAGCAATCACGTGTAAAATGACGTTTTCCCTGCGTCGGACTCGTCCTGACGGCGGGCGTATTTTCCAGCAAAAGGCAATAAGCATTACCATGGCCCAAACCAAAGAAACTGCACTGGGTGAAGCCCTGAAGGCTGCCGTGCAATCCATAAGCAAGAAGAAGCAAACCGAGATGATTGCCGGCCACCTCTATACCAGCTACCCGGTTTTCAAGCAGTTCAAACCGCTGGCAATCGGTATCCATGAGACGCTAGGCACAGCACTGCCCCAGTATGAAGCCCAGCTGATCGGTCGCGTATTGTCCAACCACTGCCGCAAACCGCGCTATCTGAAGTCGGTTGCCCGCGGCGGCAAGCGCTTCGCGCTGGACGGCAAGCCCGCCGGCGTCGTCAGCGACGAGGAAAAAGCCGCTGCCCACAAGCAGTGCGAAGATCTGGAAGCTCGCGCAGCGCTGGCCGCCCAGACCGCCAAGCCCTTGGCCAGCAAGCCGGCCGCAGACAGCGAGCCACCCTCCACCGAAGCAACACCACCGGCTGCCGAATAAGCTGCGCTAACCCGCAGCTTAAAGGTCAAAGTCCACGCCGCCCGCGCATACCGCAGGCGGCGTGGACTTTTTTACGACACTTTCCGGCAAAGCACCCCCTTTCGCTACACCATGCCCCGCAAGCTTTAACCGCCATCCAGCGCCAGACCCCAAACCTAAAAGACCCTGACAAAAAAGCTAAACTTGCCGTCACTTGAATTTTGGTGCAATATTCAAGCAAATCAAAACGACAAAACCATCATGACTGATCACACCCACGGCGGCGCACGCAGCGGCGCCGGACGCAAAAAAGGCAGCGGACGCTTTGGTACTGACGAAGCCCAGGTACAGATTCGCGTACCGGCCTGCGACAAGCCCGCCGTGATCAATTTCATCGAACGCCGTCTGGCTGCCCGTCTGGCCAGCATGCTGACGCCGCAAGAGTTGGCACAACGCTATCCGGGCGTGATTTTCCTGCCGGATCCGCAGGCACAGACGACCGAAGTGCCGGTCTTTGCCTGCAGGGTGCGTGCCGGCCTGCCCTCCCCTGCCGATGACCAGATCGAAGATATGGTCGATTTGAACCGTCTGCTGCTTGATGACGCCAGAGAGCGCTTTATGGTCCGGGTCAAGGGAGATTCGATGATAGAGGCAGGCATTGCCGAGGGAGACTTGCTGGTGGTGGATCGCAAGCGTGAAGCGAAGCATGGCGACATCGTACTTGCCGCCATCGATGCAGAACCCACCGTGAAGCGCTTGTTCCGTCGCAATGGCCGCTTGGCACTACTACCGGAAAATGCCGGCTACGCCCCGATAGAGCTGAGCGAAGGCCAGGAACTGCTGATCTGGGGTGTCGTGACCAGTTGCGTCAAACAATTCTGAAGCCGTATCCGACAAAGGGAAGCCCATGTCCTACAGCCTGTCCTATTCCGCCCGCCTTGCCCGCAATCAGGCACTACACACCATGACCACCCGTCATCGCGGCCTGATCCGTCTGGCCATGACAGCCGGACTCTTGCTGAGTGCCGGCCTGCTGCTGGCGGCAGGGCTTCCCAGCAAAGACAAACTGCATGTAACGGCACTGGAGTACGGCAGCGAATGGCCGCTCACATTGACCGAAGGCGATCTGGCCTGTTACGACGATGGTGCCATCACGCTAAAAAGCATGGAAGGCACCGAATATGCGCTGAATGACAAGGCACTGAATGGCGGCTACCGCGCACCGCTGGCTATCTGGAAGTACGACGAGGATATGGCCGGTGGCGTCAATATGCCGCTAACCCCGCTGATTCAGAGCGGGCGTCAGCTATGCCGCACCACGCCTAGCTGACCTTACCGCTACCACGCACCGGCGAACAAGGCGCCTGTATGGCGACAAGCCCCTTTCACCTGCGTGAGTACTACGGGGATAAGCTACTGACGCCTGCACTACGCGCATGGCCAACAACAATAAGCAAGCCACGACGGGGACATCGCCATAAAAACACATCATCAGCCAACTAAATATCCTCAGACATAAAATCGATACGCCCCAAGCGCGCAGCCTCGCGCAGGGCGGTAAAATCGCGCTCGTTTTGCGCGGCATAGTCGACTGAAAATCGGGCAATCGCCTCGGCCAGCACCTCCCCCTTGCCGATATAACCGGCGATCACGGCCGCATCACCCGAGCGGGCATGGGCGCGCGCCAGTGCCCAACCGGTATTGCGCGCAAAACCCAGCATATTGCCAGCCGTGAAGATCTCCACCATGGGCTTGACCTTGACGTCACGCAATTGGCGGACATACATCTGTCGACCCTGCACCCCGACCAGATGGCCAAGAAAAACATCGGACGCCGCCTGCATCAGCCGCTGGCCGAATACCACCCGCTCGCCGTTACTGGCGAAAGGTTCGACATCGACATAAGGCTCCAGCACCGAGGCGCGCGCCTCCTTCACCTGCAGGAACAAGGCATCATCCTCGGCCGCAAAGAACAGGGCAATCGCGCACAGCGTCCCCACGCTACCCACACCGACCACTTTAATTGCGATATCGGCCAGCTCGTAACGGTCGAACAACTGCCGCCGCTCCGGAGGCAGCGACTCGCGGTAACGGCGCAGGTTTTCACGCACGGCCTCGTCGGCCTCAGCCTCGCGCATCTTGTCGAGATGGTAGATCAAAGGCGGCATATCCTTGATGCGGGGCTGGCCTTTGTCCATATGCGCAAGCTTGACGAATTCGGTCGCCGAATCATGCGCCATGGCCTTTTCCAGCACTTTTTTACGCCGACGCCTGAGCGACGCATCTTCGGTCTGTTCGATCAGCTCCTCGTAATCGAGATAGGCATACCAGGCATCCAGGGTCGACATCTGTGCCAGTTCTCGCATTTTGTCGCGATAGCAATTGACGACATGGGCCGCAGCGGCCCGGCCATCGGAAAGTTTGTGCCCATTGTGACTGCTGGCGATGACAAAGCTGGCAGCGAGACGCTTGAGATCCCACTCCCATGGTGCCGGATAGGTTTCGTCGAAATCGTTGATATCGAAAATGATACGCCGCTCGGGTGTAGCAAATGCACCGAAGTTCATCAGGTGACAATCCCCGCACGCTTGCACCGCCAGCCCGGTGACAGGGGTCTCAGAAAGATCGGATGCCATGATGGCAGCCGCACCGCGATAAAAAGCAAAGGGAGAGGACAGCATGCGCCCGTATCGGATAGGCAGCAGTGTCGACTCCCGCCCTTCGCCGGAGGCAATCAGGATATCGACCGGATCCGGGCGTATCGTACGCGGCATAAAGCCGGCATGCGACTCGCGCGGACAACTCACCCGCAATGCACGCCCGGCCTCATGCCGCTCCTCGCGCGTACGCAGATGCGCAGGTTTCTTCAGATAGGCCGCATCGATATGGGTACGGTAGGCTTCGCCATGGTCTGTCGCCGGCGCAGATTTTTCGGACTGACCCTTTTTTTTCGCAGACACACGCAGACTCATGACTGGGTCCTCGATCAGGAATGGAGGCGGCAAGCAGCCGCTGACTATACCCATTCACTGTAGGCCACGTATGCGAATAAATTAAATAAAGACCACCTGCTCACCACCAGTCATGGAAGTGATGTACCGGCCCGATGCCCTGCCCCAGCTGCAGGCGGTCTGCGCCAGCAAGTGCATGGCCCAGCCAGACTTTGGCGTCGCCGACAGCCTGTTGCCAACTGTCACGCTGCGGCCGCAATGCACACAGTGCAGCCGACAGCGTGCAGCCGGTACCATGGGTATGGCGGGTCGCCATGCGCGGCGCGGCAAAACGCAGCCGCACATGCGGCGTCACCAGCCAGTCCGGGCTCTCGGCCGTATCGGCCAGATGCCCGCCCTTCATCAGCACCGCCTGCGCCCCCAGTTGCAACAGTCTGTCGGCCTGATGCAGCATTTCGTCCTCCGAACTTGCCATGGCCTCGCCCAGCAACGCGGCGGCCTCGGGCAGATTGGGGGTGATGATGGATGCCAACGGCAAGAGGCGCTCGCGCAGCGCGCCAACAGCCTCCGCTGCCAGTAAGGCGTGACCGCCCTTGGCGATCATGACGGTATCCAGCACGAAATACGCCGGTTGCCACGCCTCCAGTACATCGGCGACCGCATGGATAATGCCGGCATTGGCCAGCATGCCGCACTTAAGCGCATCGACACGGATGTCGGAAAATACCGACTCGCACTGCGCGCGCACGAAATCCGCTGCCACCGCACTGACCGCCTGCACTCCCTGCGTGTTCTGCGCCGTCAGCGCGGTGATGGCGCTCATGCCGTAGGCACCCAGCGCGGAAAAGGTTTTCAGATCGGCCTGAATGCCGGCACCACCGCTGGAGTCCGAACCGGCAATCGTCAATACATGGGGAATCATGGTGTAGTTCCAAATAGGGACAAGAATTCTCGCGTCGTTTTTTCGGGATCGCTTGCCGCGCAGATCGCGCTGACCACCGCCACTCCGGCAACGCCGCTGGCCAGTACCTCACGCGCATTACCAAGATGAATGCCACCAATGGCAATGCAGGGCCGGCTTGCCATCGCCACCAGTGCGGCAAGACTCTCCACCTGCAGCGGGGGCGCGGCATCTGGTTTGGTCGCCGTGGCAAATACCGGCCCGACACCAAAATAGTCGATCAGGGACGCATCGGCGGCACCAAGCTCGGCGGCATGACTCACCGACAGACCGATGATGGCATCCGGCCCCAACAGGCGCCGCACCACGTCCGGCGGCAGGTCGGCCTGACCGATATGCACGCCGTCGGCACCGACGGCCAGCGCCACATCGATATGATCGTTGACAATAAACAGCGCACCGTGGGCACGGCACAAGGCTTGCAGCTTGCGCGCGGCCAGCAGCCAGTCGCGCTTTTTCCACTCCGGCGCACGCAGTTGCACCACACCAGCACCACCGGCCAGCGCCGCAGCACTGACCCGCAGCATGCCGTCAAGACCACCACACAGGTCGGGGTCCAGCACCAGATAGGTACGCAAATCAAGCTTTCTCATGCCGGCCACCGCGCCTGCAGCGCCGCGCCGTCGATAGCAGCGATTTCGTCCAGCAAGGCCACGGCAAAACTGCCGGGGCCGACGCTTGCGGCCGCTGCGCGCTCGCCGGCAAGCTTCATCAGCGCACAGACGGCAGCGAGCGCAGGCAGCCGCTCGCCCGCTAGCGCACACGCAGCCGCAACGAGTGCCGACAGCGAACAACCGGTGCCGGTGACCTGCTGCAACCGGGCATGGCCGCCGCTCACGGCCAGCATAGCCTCTCCGTCACACAGATAGTCGGTAGCACCGGTCACAATCACCAGCGCACCGCTGTCACGACTCAGACGCTGCGCGGCATCGAGCGCCGCTTCGCTGGCATCCAGACTATCCACCCCGCGCCCCTGCCCGGCCTCGCCTGCCAGCGCACGGATTTCGGAAGCATTACCGCGTATCACGGCAGGACGGCATCGCAGCAACTCGCGGCAGAATGCCGTTCGAAACGGCAGCACACCGGCCGCCACCGGATCCAGCACCCATGGTGTGCCGGCCGTATTGGCAGACGCCACCGCAACAAGCATCGCATCACGCTGTGCCGCATCCAGCGTACCGACATTGAC
>NZ_JBOFOO010000319.1:0-5465 GCF_051659485.1 Craterilacuibacter sp.
CCGGATAAAGGAAAAGGCATCGGTACGCTGGCAGGTGCCGTGGGTCGCGCCGCGGAACAGGTGGGAGCGCTCCTTGACCCAGTCGAAGAAGGTCTGGAAATTGCCGTCGGCGGCAGAGAGTTCGCGTGCCTCAAGCCAGGTGCTGTTGATCGACATCCACATTTCGGCAGTGATCTTGCCGCGCACCGCGTGCGCGTTGTCGCGGGCGCTCTTGAAGCACGACAGGATGGAGGAGGGGTTGCCGGCATCGTAGCTCATAAACGCCAGTACACCCGAGGGCGAGATCTCGCCATGGCGGGCGCGGTAGGCTTCCAGCGTGCCGGTCAGCGCCAGCGGCGCGGAGATATCGGTGCCGGCACGCGAGGCAGGCAGCAGCGAAACCGCTAGGCTGACGTCGAGTAGACGGGCCAGATTTTCGGCACGTTCCATCTGGCGTGCCATCCAGAACAGTTGGTCGGCAGTACGCGATAGCATCATGATTCAGTCCTCCAGTACCCAGGTGTCCTTGGTGCCGCCGCCTTGCGACGAATTCACCACCAGCGAGCCTTCCTTGAGCGCGACCCGGGTCAGTCCGCCGGCGACCATCGTGGTCTCGCGCCCGCTGGACAGCACAAAGGGACGCAAATCGATATGCCGTGGCGCGATGCCGGACTCGACAAAGGTCGGGCATGACGACAGGCACAGCGTAGGCTGCGCGATATAGTTGGCGGGGTTGGCCCGCAGGCGCGCACGGAAGTCTTCGATTTCGGCGCGACTTGCTGCCGGCCCGACCAGCATGCCGTAACCGCCGGCCCCGTGAACCTCCTTGACCACCAGCTTGTCCAGATTGGCCAGTACATGGTCAAGCTCGCTCGCATTGCGGCACTGGAAGGTCTCGACATTGTGCAGGATAGGGTCTTCGCCCAGATAGAAGCGGATCATCTCCGGTACATAGGGGTAAATGGACTTGTCGTCGGCCACACCGGTGCCGATGGCATTGGTCAGCACGACATTACCCTGGCGGTAGGCGTGCATCAGGCCGGGGACGCCCAGTATCGAGTCCGGGCGGAAGGCCAGCGGGTCGAGGAAGGCATCGTCGATGCGGCGGTAGATCACATCGATACGCTTGTGTCCGGCGGTGGTGCGCATATAGACGTGGTCGTCGCGCACGAACAGATCGCGTCCTTCGACCAGCTCGATGCCCATCTGCTGGGCAAGGAAAGCATGCTCGAAGTAGGCGCTATTGTGCTGGCCGGGAGTGAGCACCACCACGGTCGGATTTTCATGGTGGCTGGCGTGACGCAGGGTCGCCAGCAACAGCGTCGGGTAGTGGTCGACCGGCGCGATGGCGTGCTGTGCGAATAGCTCGGGAAACAGCCGCATCATCATTTTGCGGTTTTCCAGCATATACGACACGCCGGACGGTACCCTGAGGTTGTCTTCCAGCACATAGTAGTTGCCGTCGGCGTGGCGGATCAGGTCGACGCCGGTGATATGTGCCCAGATCCCGTCCGGCAGCGTGATGCCCTGCATCAGCGGCTGATATTGCGTGTTGGCGAACACCTGCTCAGCCGGTATGCGGCCGGCCTTGATGATCTGGTGATCGTGGTAGATGTCATCGAGAAAGGCATTGAGTGCACGCACCCGCTGTGCCAGTCCGGCCTCCAGCTGGCGCCACTCTGCGCCCGGAATCACTCGCGGGATGGTATCGAACGGAATCAGGCGCTCGGCACCGGAGTCGTCGCCGTAGACCGCAAAGGTGATGCCGACGCGGTGAAACAGCTGGTTGGCTTCATGGCGTTTGCGCGACAGCGTATCGGGAGGCTGCGCCTGCAGCCAGCTGGAGAAAGCCTGATAGTGGGGGCGGATGGCGCCACTGGACAGCAGCATTTCATCGTGATGCCCGAAGTCGGGTAGGGTCAGCGCGTGCATGGTGTGCTCCCGGTTGGGTGTCTACCGGGTACTGAGCAAGCGCCATGCCAGTTATTGAGGCAATAAAGAGCGTTAGAGTGGGCTGGGGGTAACGATCATGGTGCGCGGCAGGCGATCTGCACCACGCCGGGGCGGCACGTCAGTGGTGGCGGGTATCCTCGATGTCGGACAGCAGGATGTTCAGCGCATCGGACGACAGATTCAGCTCGCGTAGCGAGAGGCCGAGCGAGGCCAGCATCAGCGCCAGGCTGGCACCAAAGCTGTAATGGGCGGCGGCTTCCCAGCCCAGATAAATCTTGAGCATGGCAATCACGCATAGAAACAGGCTGCCCACCCCCAGAAACTGCATTTGCTGGATCAGGCGTACCCGACACTTGAGGCTGGAAATCTGCAGCAAAATCTTGGGGTCCGGCGCGCGGCGGTAATCGTTGTACAGATTGCGTATGGTGGCTGCCAGGCCCAGAAAGCGGTTGGTATAGGCCAAGAGCAATAAGGAAATGGCCGGAAACAACAGGCCGGGGGTGGTCAGGTCTAGTATCATTCGGGGTCTTCCTCTATCAGTACATCGGTTCCCAGTGCTACGCGCCGGAACAGGTCGATTACGTCGGGGCTTTTCATGCGCACGCAACCGCGTGAAGTCGGCGTGCCCCACACCACATGCTGGCCTGCGCCATGGATATAGATCGCACGGTCATAGCTATCCACATCCCCCCCCTGATTACGCCCCGGCTCCATGCCGCATAGCCACAGGATGCGGGTCAGTATCCAGTCTTTATTCGGGTATTCGGCGTGTAGTGCCGGCGTGTACTGCCATGGTGTGACGTTGCGGCGGTAAATAATGGTGTTTTCGGCAGCTTGCTCGCCTATTTTTTCGCATACCCGATGCCAGCCGCGCGGTGTTTGCAGGCTGCCCACCTTTTCACCCAAACCGTTTTTGGCGGTTGAAACCAGATAGTCCTGCTCTACACGGCCAGTCGCATCAAATAGCGTTAGTCGCTGATTCCGGCTGTCGACCCTTATCCAGGGCTGGTTCGCTGTCCTGGGGTTGGGGCGCAAGGTGCTTGCCGGCGTCAGATGGACTTCCTGTTTTTGCGCGCTTGGCATGGGCGCTTGGCTGGCACAGGCGCCAAGCAGGCTCAAGCCCAGCAGCCAGAGTGTGCGATGGCATCGTTTCATTTGCGGCTTTGGCGTAGTTGTGCAAAAAAGCCGGATAGCTGATGCGCGCAGCGCTCGGCCTCTATGCCTGAAAAAACAGCGGTATGGGCATTGAGTGCCTTGATGGCGAACAGGTTGGTGATACTGCCGGCGGCGCCGGTCTTGGCCTCGGCTGCGCCATACACCAGCCGTGCAATCCGGGCCTGCATAATGGCGCCGGCACACATGGCGCAAGGCTCCAGCGTGACATACAGATCACAGCCATCCAGCCGGTAGTTGTCCATATGGGCTGCGGCCTCGCGTAGCGCCAGAATTTCGGCATGGGCCGATGGATCGGTGCTGGCAATCGGCCGGTTGCTGCCGCGGCCGATGACCGCGCCATCCCTGACCACGATAGCGCCAACCGGCACCTCTCCTTGCAAGGCCGCTTGGGCCGCCAGTTCCATCGCCAGCCCCATGTAGCGGCTCATCTGGGGCGCCGGCGGCATGGGTTGCACCGGTGCATGCTCTGCCAGCGCCTGTGCCAGTGCCGTGTGGTCTGCCGTACTTAACGCACTCCAGTGCACGCCGCGTATGGCGGCTTCCAGCGCATGGAGCAGGCGTTTACCTGCATCATGCCCCTCTGCCTTGAGCTGTAAAAATGCCGTCACAGAACCTGTGCGTGCCAGTTCTTCGCGGCAGGCAATGCCTAACGCAGCCAGATGGCGAATGGTGGCCGGGGACAGGGGCGGGGTGTTTAACGGGGTCGTCACGCGCGGGAGCAGGTCAAAAGCAAGGCCACCATTATATAGGGCGGCCTTGGCAGGATGGCTATGAAAGCCATCTATTTAGCGCCGTGATAGCCAGCGCCGGATGGCGAGTGCGGCAACGGATAGCCCCAATAGCCGTTTGAACAGATTTTTCTGCACAAGCTTGGGAAAGATCAGCGCCATCAGTGCCACACCGGCCTTGAGGCCGCGCGAGCTACCCATGAGGGTCGAAATGCTGCTGCTGGCCAGTTGCAGCGGGTTTTTCCACTGCGAGGTTTCCAGTTCGAGCCGGGTACGCAAGGCCTCGCCCTTGATCAGCAGCAACTGTTTTTTCAGTTCGCGATCATGCCGGTTCATGAATGCTCCTTGCCCGACACCGCATGCCAATCTTTCTTGACCTCGGCCAGCGTCAGGGCAAAAGCCTTGGGTGCATGGGCCATACGCCGTTTCAGTAGCAGCAGCAGGCTAAACGCAGTCAGGAAAAATCCCAGCGTAAACAAGCCTGCCGCCAAGACCCGGGCCGATGGCGGTAGAACCAGCATCACGAACAAGAGCAAGCTGATCAGGGCGGCAAAGAACAGGATCAGCGCACCGGCCAGCAGCATGATATTGGCGACCAGTCGCTCCTGCTGCTCGTCGGCCTCGATGCGCATCAGTTCGGCGCGGGTGAAAAACAGCGCAGCCAGCGCTTCCAGCATGGAGCGCAGGCTGCCCGGGCGTGCCGTTCGGGGGCTTGCCATGCCTTAGCGGCGCGAAACCAGCAGGCCCAGCAAGAAGGCAACTGCAGCAGCGAGGCCGATAGCTTTCCATGGGTGGGTATGCACATACTGGTCGGTCACCTTGGCCGCTTCTTTGGCGCGTGCCAATGCTGCTTTTTCGGCGTCCAGCAGCCTGTCCTTGGCCAGCTTCAGATTGTTTTGCAGCTTGAGATGCAGTTCGCGCGCCTTTTCATTGCCGTTGTCACCGGCAGAAGCCAGCAGTTCTTCGGTGTTGTTGAGCACGCTGCGCACTTCATCCAGCAATTGTTCTTTGTCGGTGTTGATTGCGTTGTCAGCCATGACTATCTCCTGTGCAGTGAACGGGGCAAAACCAGCCAAAACAGTAACCGGCAAACATGGCGTTTGCAAGCATGAGCTACCATGTTAATGCCTTTGATCTGCTTTGGCTGGGAAAAATTGGCTTTTCTTGATCCGGGGCAAAAAAGAACAGCAAAAAGCCCCGCAAAGCGGGGCTGTCGGCAGGCATCTTAGTGACTCATTCCCACTCGATCGTTGCCGGCGGTTTGCCGGAGACATCGTAGCAGACGCGGTTGATGCCGCGTACTTCGTTGATGATGCGGTTGGAGACGCGGCCCAGCAGGCTGTATGGCAGCTCGGCCCAGTGTGCGGTCATGAAGTCGCTGGTGACTACAGCGCGCAAGGCGACGACGTAGTCGTAGGTACGGCCGTCGCCCATCACGCCCACCGATTTCACCGGCAGGAATACAGCGAAGGCCTGGCTGGTCAGCTCGTACCAGTTTTTGCCGGTTTCTTCGTCCACGGTCGCGCGCAGCTCTTCGATAAAGATCGCGTCGGCACGGCGCAACAGGTCGGCGAACTCCATCTTCACTTCGCCGAGGATGCGCACGCCCAGACCCGGGCCCGGGAACGG
>NZ_JBOFOO010000320.1:0-2538 GCF_051659485.1 Craterilacuibacter sp.
AGCTGGCCTTGCTGCCGGATGGCGTCAGCGGCCCGCAACTGGAGATGCGACTGAGCGAGGATGCGGCCAAGGGAGGCGTACGCCGCGCCTACTGGACGCTGAATCTTAAGCGTGCCGACGGCACACCGGCCGGCAACACGCGCTACGCCAGCAGCCTGCCCGAAGGCAGTAGCGCCCGCGCGCTGAATGCCTTTGCCGAGGCCGCCGCCACGGCCAACCTCAACAACTTTACCCAGTGGCTGAACAAATAATGATAACAACGACAAACACCCCATCCCGCCTCCTATGCACCCTGTTGTTGCTGTGCCCGCTGGCGGGCACAGCCGCCACCCCGGCCAAGGCAGCCCCCGCCAAGCCGCCGGCACCTATCCGCGTGCTGCTGGCACCAGCACTGGAAACCACGCTCGCCAGCCAGCTGGTCGGGCGCATCACGGCGGTCAATGTGTCGCTGGGCCAGTCTTTTGCCAAGGGCACGCCACTGGTACGCTTTGACTGTTCCGAACAGAATGCCCGCCTGAAGATGTCGGAAGCAGAGCTGGCCGCCACGCGCGAGAACTATGAAGCCAAGCTGCGGCTGCAGGGTCTGCAGCAGGCCAGTGAGGTCGAAGTCTCGCTGGCCGCCAGCAATGTCGCCAAGGCGCGGGCGCAGATCGGCCTGTCGCGGGCACAGCTGACGCCGTGCACGGTACATGCCCCGTTTGCCGGGCGGGCAGTCAAGGTTGCGGTCAAGCCGCATCAGGGCGTGAACCAGGGGCAGATTTTGCTGGAGCTGGTCAGCCATGGCTCGCTCAAGCTCAGGCTGAATGCGCCGGCCAAATGGGTAGGCTGGCTCAAGCGCGGCACGCCGTTCGAAGTACAGATCGATGAAACCGGCAAGCCCTACCGCGCCCGGGTGGTCGCCATCAATGGCCGCATCGATGCGGTCAGCCAGACCATCGAACTGGAAGGCGTGATCGATCAGGCTTCGCCCGAGTTGTTGCCGGGCATGAGCGGCAGCGCGCGTTTCACTCCTCCGGCCTGATATGAATACGGAAACGACCCGCTGGCCCTTGCTATTAGGCCTGCAGCAACAGATGCAACAGGCGCGCGACGAAGCCGGGCTGTGCTTTTTGATCGCCAATGAAACCTGGCACCTGCTGCCCTACAGTCAGGCCTGCGTCTTTGTCTTCGACCCGCTGGGGCGCCTGCAGCTCAAGGCGGTTTCCGGCCTGATCAGCACGCTGGAGGACACGCCGTTTACCCTCTGGCTACAGCAGGTGGCCGCCGCCTGCGAGCGCAATGGCGCTGCGGCGCAGTGCTTCACCGCCGCGACGCTGGACAGCGCGCTGCAGGACGGCTGGGCCGAGTGGTGGCCGGCACATGCCTGCTGCCAGCAGCTGACCACGCCGCACGGGCGCCGCCTCGGACTGGTGCTGTATGTGCGCAACGAAGCGTGGCAGGAGGATGAACTTGGCCTGCTGGCCCAACTGCACCGCAGCTACGCCTATTGCCTGGCGACCTTTCGCCGCCCGCACGCCAGCCTGAAGATGCGCTGGCAGGCACTACGGGCCCAGCCGCGACGTTTGCGTCTGCTGGCGCTGGCCATCGCCGCCCTGCTCTGCTTCCCGGTGCGCCTGTCCTTGCTGGCACCGGCCGAGATCATCGCGCTCAAGGCCGAGGCTGTGTCGGCACCATCCGATGGCGTAATCCAGACCTTCCATGTCCAGCCCAACCAGCCGGTCAAGCAGGGTCAACTGCTGTTCTCGCTGAACGGCAGTACGCTGCGCAACCGCAGCGAGATCGCACGCCAGACGCTGGAGGTGGCACGCGCCGATGCGCTGACCGCCGGCCAGAAGGCATTCGACAGCCTGCAAAGCAAGGCCGAGCTATCCACCTTGCAAGGCCGGGTCAGCGAAAAGGAAGCCGAGCTGGCCTATCTGGAGGAGTCGCTGTCGCGCACCGAGGTGCGGGCCAGCCACGACGGGGTGCTGGTCTATGGCGACCCCAACGACTGGATGGGCAAGCCGGTCATCACCGGCGAGCGTATCGCCCAGCTGGCCCAGCCCGACAAGCTGGGGGTGCTGGTCTGGATTCCGGTCGGCGACGCCATCGCAATGGAGGCGGGCGCCGACATCAAGGTCTATTTGCAGGCCTCGCCGCTAAACGCGCTATCGGCCACGCTGGTGCAGACCAGCTATCAGGCGACACTGTCACCGGACAATGTCGCCTCCTACCGTGTCCGCGGCCAGTTACAATCCGGCGAAAGCGCCCATATCGGACTGCGCGGCGTGGCCAAGGTCTATGGTGAGTGGCAGCCGCTGGTCTACTGGGTGCTGCGCCGGCCACTGGGTGCGCTGCGCCAGTGGAGCGGTGTGTGATGCGGGTATCCGCTGCGCCAGCACAAGGCGACGAATAGACCCGATACAAAAATGGAATACCAATGAGCGCACCCCTGCCGGATACGGCGCCTAAACTCCCGGCGCAACTGCCGCCGCTGCGCGAAGACTTGCAACTGCACCCGGCTGCGGCCAATGCCGACGGTTCGCCGGCCTGGGTGAT
>NZ_JBOFOO010000321.1:0-4614 GCF_051659485.1 Craterilacuibacter sp.
CCGTATTCATGGAGTGCCCGCGCTGGTTTTGGGCGCAGGCCAAGACAAAATCATCACCCCTGCCGATATCGAGGCCACGGCCGCCCGCTTAGGCGTCAAGGCGGAAATACTGCCGACACTTGCACATATGATGATGCTGGATGCTCACTGGGAAGATGCAGCAGCGCGTATTGCGCGCTGGCTTGCGACGCTGGACGTTTACCCGCAATCTTAATGGGTGGCGCGCTGGCGGGCACGCCAGATCCACGGCGCCTCGGCTTTGCCCTGCCATACCCCGATATGCTTGAGCCGTGCGAGTGCTTCAGCGGCCTGATAACGCGCATAAGCGGCGGCATTCTGCTTGTCGCGTGCATATTGCGGGTAATGCCAGGCATGGCCGGTGGCGACCAGTTCAAGATTGATGTCTCGCCCCTCTAGCCAAAGCAAACCCACGCTACGCCCATACCGATCTTGCTCGAATACTTCGACACGTACCCTGCGCCCAGAGACGGCGGCCTGCAAGGCATTGCGGGCGGCCAGTCCACCGGCTTGGGCACGCTCGGGCGCATCAATAAACGCCAGTCTGATTTTATTCGCCTGCCCATGGGCATCCACCACGGTCAGTGTGTCGCCATCCGCAATCTGGCGAACCACACCTTCCAGTTCAGCCGAGTCCGGCTGCTGCCATAAAGCGAAAACCGCCGCCAGAATCAACAGGGCGGCGGCAATTTTTCGATGCAGGGGCGCCGCTGAAAACAAGGTAATCAGCGCAGCGGGCAACTGGCGCAGGCGGCGATTCGAGCGCATCACACATCCCCCTTGTTCAGGTGGCGCAGCTTGACTGCTGCGGCCACACTACTTCACCATAAAGCCTCCATCCGGATCATGGTTTTTGAAAAAACCGAAACCGGTGCCCATGCCGCTTAATCCTTGTGCTGTTCCTTACGCCCGACATCGGCGATGGCCTGGCGCACACTCTCACGCAAGGACTCTCCAAACAGCATGTCGTAGTCTTCTTTCATCTGCTGCATGACGCCGGTCAGCATCTGCTTGCTTTGCACCTCGATCGCATCCTGCAACCATAAAGTCAGCTCGACCTTCAAGCGCGGCATGATGCGCTGACAAACCGCATCAAGCAAAGCCGCCTCGTCCACGACGGCAACCGTGTGGGGCATAGCCGGCGCAACAACAGGCTGCGGTTCTGCCGGCAGCGCGGGCGGCACAAGCTCGGCAGTCACACTCTCGGGCGAGCGCTGCGAAAACGCAGGTTCATGGGCAATAGCAGGAGGCTCATCCACCGGTATTTCTGCGTCGGGCACACAGACGTCAGCACCGGTGTGCACGCCGGAAGCGGGCACAAACTCAGACTCATCCAGCATCAGCGCATCACATGATGGTGCAAGCACGGGCAAGGCGTCCGCGCCGGCCAGTTGTGCATCCAGACCGGTCACTCGCGCTGAAGCCGGTACCGCCAAGGCGTCGGCTTCCATACCCTGTACCGGACTTCCCTTCTCTATCTCGACTTCAGGCGTGGTCAGGGATTCGGTCCGCGGCATCCGTGACGTCACACCCTCACGCCCATCCCAGCGAGAGGCGCTTGGCAACGCTGGCTCAACAGCCGCAAGCGGAGTAGATGGAAACAACGCATCCAGCTCCAGCGACAAGTCATCCAGTTCAAGATCGGGCACATCCGCTTCCCAACTGGCCGGCATCGCGGGCACAGCGGGTGGCGGGGATACATCGGCGTCAGCCGGCGACATCAATGCCGCAGCATGTACCGTCGGTTTTACATCCTCGACCGGTGCGTAATCTATTGTGCCGGTCTCGAATTCGAAATCCTCCAGCAAGCTGTCTACCGGGCTAAGCGGCAGCGGTGTCTTGGGCCAGTTGTCCGGCGTATCCAGTTCGGAAAAAAGAGCGCCTTCTTCTTCGGCCTCTTGCTCGCCGGCAAGTCCAAGGTCAAGCGACGGCAGCGTTTCGAACAAAGCACTACCCGGGGCATCTGCCGGCAAAATAACGGATGCCATATCCGGCAGCAAGGCCGGCGGCAAATCCAGCGCTGCGCCAAAATCATCATCCATGGCAGGCTCTGCCGCCTCATGCAAGGTAGGCAGCGGTACTTGCGGCTCGACGACTTCGGTCAGTACCGGCAAATTATCGGGCAAAGGACGTCCTAGCGGATCGGTAGCTATCATGTTTGGATATGGCGCATATCATGGTGCTCGATCACGAGCCCCAAAGAACGGTAAAAGCGAAAACGGGTGCGTGCCATCGCCAGCGCATCCTCGTCAACACCGATGATTTCCAGAATGCGGGAAAAAGCGGCCGGCTCGGGCGCATGTGCATCGCCCAGATTCAGCAGCACCCTACCCCCCGCACATTCATCCAGCGACAAGCCCAGCCAAACCGGGGTCTGGCTGGCTTCCTTGTCTGCTGCGCGACAATGCGGAATAAACGCAGTATCGGACACACTCCACAAGCGTGCGCTGAAATGCTTCAGCGCTTCCTCGTCCGGCAACAGGACAAAAAGCTGCGCACCCTTGCGGTAAGCGGTGGCAGCCAGCTTGCAGGCAAAGGCCTGCGCATCGGCCACGCCGGTGTAAAAATCAATCTGCGTCATGTTGTTCCGGCGTTTCCGTCACCTCGCGGCGCGGACGTCCGCGGCGCACGACATTACCCAATGCGATATCGGCTCTATCCTGCAAATACTGCACCAGAAGCGGCACCGGACGACCGGTCGAGCCCTTGTCCTTGCCGCTTTTCCAGGCCGTACCGGCAATATCAAGATGTGCCCAGTCGTAAGCCTTGGCAAAGCGCGACAGGAAACATGCGGCGGAGATGCTGCCACCGGCACGCCCGCCCAGATTGCTCATATCGGCAAACGGGCTCTTTAATAGGTCCTGATATTCTTCCCATAGCGGCATATGCCAGGCGCGGTCACCCACTTCTTCGCCGGCAGCAACCAGCTCGCGAGCCAGAGAGTCTTGCGAGCTGTACAGCCCGGTTGCCACATGACCCAGCGCAATAATGCAGGCGCCGGTCAGCGTAGCTACATCGATCACCGCCGCCGGTTCGAAGCGCTCGGCATAGGTCAGTGCATCACACAGAATCAAACGACCTTCGGCATCCGTATTCAAGACCTCAATCGTCTGCCCCGACATCGAGGTCACGATATCACCCGGCTTGAGCGCACGGCCGGACGGCATGTTCTCGCACGTCGGTATCAAGACCACGATATTGAGGGGCAGTTTCATTTCGACGGTAGCGCGAAATACACCCAGCACCGCCGCCGCACCGCCCATATCGTATTTCATCTCGTCCATGGCCTCGCCGGGCTTGAGCGAAATACCACCGGAGTCAAAGGTAATACCCTTGCCGACCAGAACAAACGGCTGGTCGGTTTTTTCCTTGGCACCGTGGTAGCGCAACACGATAAAGCGCGGCTCAAGGTCGCTCCCCTTGGCGACAGCCAGAAAAGAACCCATGCCGGCCTCTTCAATCGCGGCCTTATCCAAAATCTCGGCTTCAGCACCAAACGCTTCGGCCACTTTACGCGCCTGCTCAGCCAGATAATCCGGGGTGCAGATATTGCCCGGTGCGTTACCCAGATCTTTAGTCAGCTTCATTCCGGCGGCAATCGCCTGACCGCGCGCCAGACCGCGCTCACCGTCGGCCAGATCACTGCGCCTTGGTACTGCCAGGGTAAACTTGCGCGGTTCACGAATGCTTTCGTCCGGCTTGGATTTGTAGGTATCGCAGCGGTACAGCGTATCCAGCGTTACGACACAAGCCTGCTCGACCATCCATTCCACTTCATGTTTTTTCACACTCAGTTCCGACAGATAGCTGACCACTTCGCTGGACGAAGTCTGCGTCAGTGCACGCGCTGATGCGCGTATCGCCTCGCGGTATTCCTTGGCGCGAAAATCACGTTCCTTGCCCAGACCCACCAGGAGGACACGATCACACAGCGTATGCGGTACCGAATGCAGTAGCAAGGTAGAGCCCAGTTTGCCTTCCATATCGCCACGGCGCAGCACATCACCAATAAAGCCGTTGGAGATCCGATCCAGAAGATCGGCTGCCAACGTCAGCTTGCGTGACTCGTAAACGCCGACCACGACACAGGCGACGCGCTGCTTTTCCGGACTTCCACTTTTGATGTTAAACTCCATGAGCCTGCTCCTGATGCGTTGCCTACCATTAAGAGAGCCGCCAAGGGCAATAAAGCGCTGGCGGACACCGCCTCTGGGCGGGATGGAAAAATTCATAAGACTGGCCCTGACCGGGCTTTTTCTCATTATCTATACGCTTTTGACAAATTGTCAAAAATAGGCGCTTCTTCCCATGGTTTTTCGAAAAACTCTGACCCGCGAACTGACGCAGACCAGTATCGGGGTATTCTTGGTCCTGTTTGCCATTTTACTGACCACCCAGACTATCAACATGATGGGACGCGCGGCTCAAGGTCGTGTGGCCAACGAAGCTGTGGCCGCACTGATAGGCTTCTGGGCACTCGGGTTTTTCCCGGTGTTACTGATACTCACCATTTTTATTAGCGTCATGGTGGTACTGGGCCGCGCCTGGCGTGATCACGAGATGGCGGTATGGTTTTCTTCGGGTATGTCGCTGACA
>NZ_JBOFOO010000322.1:0-10116 GCF_051659485.1 Craterilacuibacter sp.
GTTCGATCACGTTTTGCAGATCGGCAGCGCCCAGCGTGGCCACCAGCGGCTTGCGCTTGAGTGCTTCCGCCTCGCGCACCAGTTTCTGGTCGAATGCCAACTCGGCCTCCAGACGCATGACCTGGCTACGGGTCTTGGCGACATAGCGATGGGCAGGCTCCCAAATGGCGAAATAAAGCAGCGTGGATAGCACGGCCACAGCCATCACCCCCAGCATGCGCTGTTCGCGCAAACTCAGCTGACGGTAGCGGGCAAGGACACCCGGTATTAATTGCGCCATCTCAAGGCTCCCTAGTCAAAATCCACTCGCGCACACCGCCCTCGCCGCTACGCTTATTCAGGGCGATACCGGCACCAGCCAGCTGGGTTCGCATTCGGGCAAACGTCTCGTCCGGTAAAGCCGGTGCCTGTAGCGCCACGCGCCCGCCCTCGCTCTCTAGCACACTCAGGCTCAGCGTATTGCCGCTCGCTTCACCCAGACGCGCCATCAGATAAAGCGCATCGTCGCGCACTGCCTCGCCACGCTCGGCACGCAAGCGGTCCACGGCACGCAGCAGCGGCAAGGCGCTGGCGCCGGGCAGGGCCTGTGTACCCAGCAGCGGCTGGGTCAGGGTACGAATATCGCTACTCAGGCGATGCTTGCGCCAGGCCAGCATCCCGGCCTCGCCCAATAGCAGCGCCAGCTGTGCCGCGATCAGCACGGCGACAATCAGCCCGCTGCTTTTCAGCGCCGGTGCCCATGCACGCCACAGACGGTTGGAGGCCAGTTCGCCGCGGGCAAAATCATAAGGCGTAGCACCACGCGCGGTCTGCCAACCGGCAGCCTCCGTCTTTTCCTGTGCGATGTCAGCCAGGGCGGCAACGTCACCACACAGGCGCTGCGACTCGGGCGCGCCCTCGGCCAACAACCTTGCCGCCAGCGCATCGCCCACCACCCCATCCGGCAACACGCAGGCCTGGGTATGCGAGCGGCGCAGAATGCGCCCGCCTGCCGCTCGCGCCAGTACCCATTGCCCCGGCAGCGGCTCGGGCACACACATTTCTTCCGGCAAAATACGGTCCGGTGCACGCCCCAGTTGTTTAAGCATGGCAACAGCACGGCGTAGCGCAAAAGCTTCAGTCACCGCCACCGCATTCAGGCCGCCGGCCATGCCGCCCAGCGCATACAGATTGGCGGCCGGGTCACCGGCCAGCTGCTCTTCCAGCGCAAAACCGGCTGCCGCCAGCTGCCGCTCGCGACTGGCCTGCGGCAACTTGATGCGGGTAAACAGGGTCTGTCCGGCAGGCAGGATCAGCTCGGTACTATTGCTTTTGGGCCAGTGAGCAGGCGCATCGTCGCCCGCTTGCAGCTGTTCGCCACTGGTGGCGATCAAGGCCCAGGCAAGTCCCGGCTCGCTATCCGGCCAGCTCGAACGCAACATCAGTCGTAGAACAGTCATGGAGTTTCTGTATTGGGGCCGGTCGCACCGGACAAGACACGCGTGCCGCTGAGCACCCGTCCGTCTTCGCGCCATACCAGCCGTGTGGTAAATGTATTGCGCTGGATCAGCGCAGCCACGCTCAGGCGCACCGCGGCCTGACGCACCTCGCTTTGCAACAGGAAATACTGGCTGGCCGTCGCCAGCGCCACCCCCTCGGGCAATTGTGCCCGTGCCGGCAGGCGTGCCTTGAAATCCGCCTCGTCGATAAAATGGTTGTCGACGCGCTGGTTGATCACCCCCTGCAGTTCGCCGGCACTCACCCCCTGCACCAGTGCGCGCATCAGCGCCGGTGTCGCCGTATTGACGTTAATGGCAACAGGCATAGTCTCGGGCAGTGCCACTACCTGCGCAGCCAGCGTGGCCATGACCTCGGGGGTATAGCCCTCGACCCAGGCCAGCTGGCCGGCACGCTGCAGCGGCCGGTTGGCTGCGCGGTAAGGCGGGCGCAAAGCCAGATAGTCGGCCGATTCGGCACCGGCTGCGCGCTTGTCTTCATCGGCATCCAGATAGTCGGCCAGCGTATCGGCCAGCATATCGGGCAATTTAAGCTCCGCGAGCAAGCGCCGGTACAGCGCCAGTTGCGGCTCCAGCACCGCGCCGCCCCGCACCAGGCCATTCAGATTGAAACGCCCTTGCGCATCGCTCAGTTCGCCGCGTACGTCCACACCCTGCGCATCGGTCTTGGGCAGCGGCTGCGCCCACAATTCGGACAAGGCATCGACCGACGAGGTCTCGCCGTCATAGCGCAAAATCTCCACCGCCCACGCCAAGCCCCCATCGGCTACCAGCCGCGTCTGCGCGCGCGCGCGGTCGGTATCGACCTGACGCAGCCACAAGCCCTGTTGCCATAGCACCAGCGCCGACACCGTCGTCGCCAGCGCTACGATCAGCAAGGCCATGACCACCGCCATCCCCTCTTGCCCATGCTTCATGGCAGGCTCCACAGCCGCCGCAGCGGCTGGCCAGCCGGCAGCGTCAGCGTCATCACCAGCGCACGGGCATCGCCCGCCGGCATACCCGGTGCCGGCCAGCGTTCCATCTCGCGGCCGTCGGCCAGCATTACCGCAAAGCGCACCGGATAGCCTGCGCCCAGCAGGCGCTCACGGCGCGGCTCGGCATCCAGACCCGCCAGCGTAGAGGCCCATTGCAGGCCGTTTTCGTCGGCGTAGTAATAACGCAGTTCGCGCCCCTCGGGGCTTTTGCTGCTGTAGCCTGCCAGTTGCAGCGTTTGCTTGCCGTCTTCGTCTTCCAGCAGCAAGGCCGGGGCCGACATATCCGCCACCACGCCGTCACGCGCCAGCCGTCCGACATCGGTTTCGACACGACGCATCACCCGTGCCAGGCCTATCCACTCATCCGACAGGCTGACCAGATGCTCGCGGGCAATCAGCAGCGAGGAAAAGGCCTTGTAGCCCAGCACCGACAGGATGGCCAGCAGACTCATGGCCACCAGAATCTCGATCAGGGTCATGCCGCGCGCAAGCTTAGGCATCAGCGCGGCCTCTGCACGTAGCCGGTCAGTTCGGCCAGCGTATACGTCCCGCCCTCGCCCGGCAGGATGCGGATCACCACGCGGCGGAAATTGGGATTGGGGGTACCGCTGACATCGCGCTGCCAGCGCAAGGCGGGCTGGCCGCTGGCAAGCTTGATCCCGCCCGAGCTACCGCCTACGGCCGGCCATTCGCGCAGTGCCTTGATGGTCTCCAGCCGGTTTTGCGCCTCCCAGTTGGCCAGCATGCGCAGGCGCATCGCCTCGCTATTATCGGCGGCAAGGCCGGCCGAACGCAGCAAGGCGGTCAGCGCAATGGCCAGAATCGCCAGCGCAATCAGCACTTCAAACAGGGTAAAGCCGCGCGCATGCTTCATGGCGCAGCCTCCGGGCTCATGTCCTCCACGCGGGCAAACCCAAGCGCAGACAAACTCACTTCCACCCGACGCCCACCGGCCTCCACCGCCAGCAACAACTCGCTGGCACGCCCGTCCTGCCACAGGGGCAGCACCTCGCCCGGCGTGACAGGCGCGCCGTCGATGCGCGCGCCCCCGGAAACGATGCCGTCCGGCCAGCGGTGCTCGGCAAAAAAGTCCTCGCCGGTATCCACAAAGCGGCCGTCATCGGCTTGGCGGCGAAAACCGTAGCCGGTGCGCGTCCACACCAGCACCAGCGGGTCACCCATTTCGGCGGCATCCGCCGCCTGCTCTATCACCCGCGACAGGCGCACCGCCTCGTCCCCCATCACGCGATGGGTGTCGGGTGTCAGCGACAGCGTCACCATGGACGCCAGTACGCCGACAATCACCAGCACCACCATCACCTCGATCAGGGTGAAGCCGTGCATGCGCGAAAGCGGCATGGCTTACTGCTGCCAGTTACCGATATCGCCATCCGCACCTTCGCCGCCGGGCTCGCCATCGGCCCCCAGACTCCAGATATCGATCTCGCCATGGGTGCCGGGGCTGGTGTACTGGTAAGGATTGCCCCACGGGTCCAGCGGCAGGCGCTCCAGATAGCCACCGGGCTTCCAGTTTTTCGGCAAGGGCGCGGCCGCCGGCTTTTCGCTCAGCGCCTTCAGGCCCTGCTCGGTGCTCGGATAGCGCATATTGTCCAGCCGGTACAGCTTGAGCGCCTGCCCCATGGCGTTGATGTCCTGCTTGGCGGCCACGGCACGCGCCTCGTCCGGCCGCCCCATCAGCTTGGGCACCACCAGCGCGGCCAGAATACCCAGAATCACGATCACCACCATGATTTCGATCAGGGTGAAACCGCCTTGTTTGCGTCTTGCCATTGTGAAGTTCCTCGGGTGTTGAATTCGGGAGAGGTGCGCGGCCTCAGCGCACCATCTGGTTCATGTCGATAATCGGCAGCATGATGGCCAGCACGATCACCAGCACAATGCCGCCCATCAGCAGGATCAGCAAGGGTTCCATCAGCGTGGTAAAAGTGGCGACCCGGCGTTCGACTTCCTGCTGCTGCTGCTCGGCGGCGCGCTCCAGCATGGGCGCCAGAGTCCCGCTGGCTTCGCCGCTGGCAATCAGGTGGATCAGTACCGGCGGAAACTGGCGCCGGGCAGCCAAGGCCCGCGACAGCGGCACCCCCTCGCGCACCCGCGCCGTGGCTTCGGTCAGCGCCTCCTGCATCGGCAGCAAGCCCACCAGACCCTTGGCCGTCTCCAGTGCATTCAATAAGGGCACGCCGCTGCCGGCCAGGATAGCCAGCGTACTGGCCATACGCGCGGTATTGATGCTGCGCAGCATGCGCCCGATCACCGGCATGCCCAACAGACGCACATGCACCATGCGTTTGAAGCTGCTGTTTTGCAAGGCGCGCCAGAAGCCATAGCCTGCCAGCGCCGCACCCAGCCCCAGAGCCCAGCCCCAGCTACGCAAAAAATCGCTACTGGCCACCAGCATGCGGGTGAGCAAAGGCAGGGTCTGCTTGGTCTGGGCAAATACGGTCACCACCTGCGGCACCACATAAGTCATCAGTCCGACCACCACCAGCATGGCCACCACCGTCACCACCGCCGGATAGGCCAGCGCCAGCGTCACCTTCTGCTGCAGGGCCTGACGCTTGACCAGATAATCGGACAGGCGCGCCATCACCGTGTCCAGATGGCCGCTTTGCTCGCCGGCTTTCACCAGGCTGATATACAAGGGGCCGAACACCGCCGGCAATTTGGCCAGCGCCTGCCCCAGACTCTGGCCTTCCATGATCTCGCTACGTAGTACCGACACCACGCTGCGGGTGCGCGGGTTTTCACTTTGTTCGGCCGCCGCCAGCAGCGCTTTTTCCAGAGGCAGACCGGCCAGCAGCAGGGTCGACAATTGCTGGGTAAACAGCGCCAGCTCAGCATTGGGCAGGCTGCGCGGCTGAATGCCGCTCTTGCCCCCTTCGGCGGCAATCTCCAGCAAGGTCAGCCCGCGCTCGCGCAGCAAGGCACGCGCCGAACGGGCCGAATCGGCCTCTATCACACCTTTTTCTTCAGCGCCCTTGTCGGACAGGGCCAGATAGCGGAATGCAGCCATGGTGTGCCCTTAACTATTCTTGGTGATGCGCAGCACTTCTTCGAGCGAGGTTTCGCCGGCACGGACCCAGCGCAAGCCATCATCGCGCAGTGAACGCATGCCGCCTTGGGCCGCATACTCGCGCATGTCCTGCTCGGATGCGCCCTGATGCACCATGCGCTGCAGGCTGTCGTCCACCACCAAGAGCTCGTAAATCCCCAGCCGCCCGCGATAGCCGCTCATCGCGCAGGCCGGGCAACCCACCGGCCGGTAATGCACGATTTCGGATTCACCTTCTAGCGGCAGCGCATGCACGGCCTTGCACGCCGGACACAGGCGGCGCACCAGACGCTGCGCCATCACCCCCAGCAGGGACGAGGCCAGCAAAAAAGGCTCGGTACCCATATCGACCAGACGCGTGACCGCACTGGCGGCATCGTTGGTGTGCAGGGTCGCCAGCACCAGATGGCCGGTCAGCGAGGCCTGCACCGCGATCTGCGCCGTCTCCAGATCGCGGATCTCGCCTATCATCACCACGTCCGGGTCCTGACGCAAAATGGCACGCAGCGCCTTGGCAAAACTCATGTCTATCTTGGGGTTGACCTGGGTCTGGCCGACACCGTCCAGCTGGTATTCGACCGGGTCTTCCACCGTCATGATATTGCTGTGGCGCGCATCCAGCCTTGAGAGCGCCGCATACAGGGTCGTGGTCTTGCCCGAGCCGGTCGGGCCGGTAACCAGCAGGATGCCGTGCGGCTGGCGGATCAGCCTGTCCACGGCCGCCAGCGTATCCGCGGCCATGCCCAGCGTTTCCAGATCCAGCCGGGTTGCATCCTTGTCCAGCAAACGCATCACCACGCGCTCGCCGTAGCTGGTGGGCAGGGTCGACACCCGTACATCCACCGGCCGGCCGGCCAGACGCAGCGAGATGCGTCCATCCTGCGGAATGCGCTTCTCGGCAATATCCATCTGCGCCATGATCTTGATGCGCGACACCAGCGCCGCATGCAGCGCACGGTGCGGGCTGGCCACATCGCGCAAGCTGCCGTCCATGCGAAAACGCACCAGCGAACGATCCTCGAACGCCTCGATATGAATGTCGGACGCCTGCTCCCTGAGCGCCTGAGTCAAGAGCGCATTGATCATGCGGATGATAGGAGCGTCGTCATCCGCCTCCAGCAGATCTTCCACTGCCGGTAGCGAATCTATCATCTGCGACAGATCGATATCCTGGCCGATGTCGTCTACCGCATCGGCATTGTGGCCATCAGCGTAAAGCGCGGCCAGACGCTGGTCGAATGCAGTGCGGGTCAGCGCCTCCACACTGGCAACCTGCCCGTATTGACGCAGCACCTCGGCCCAGGCGGCATCCCTTGCCTCAGGTGCAAGCAGCAGGCTGCGCCCGGCGGCGCCCTCGATGAGCAACACACCGTTGCTGCGGGCAAAGGCATACGGCAGCAGCGGCTTGTCGATGAGGGTACTCATGGTTTGAGCGCAACCTCCGGCTGCTGCTCGACCCAACTATCCAGCTCTGACTTCAAACTATTGGACGGCACCGCCTGCAAGGCGGTTTGCGGGTCCAGCGACAGTTTTTGCGTCCCCACCTTGCGGCTCTCGCCCAAGAGGAAGTCATAGCGATCCCCCGCCACCGAACGCGCGCGCGCATCGTCGCGGATAATGGTCGGCTTGAGGAATACCATCAGATTGCTCTTCTTGCGCGTCTGGGTCTTGTACTTGAACAGGTTACCGATAAACGGGATATCACCCAACAGCGGTACCTGATTATTGCCGTCGGACACCGTTTCCTGTATCAGCCCGCCCAGCGCGATGATATTGCCGTCCTGCACCGACACCATGGTCTCTATCGAACGGGTATTGGTAATCAGGCCCGAAGGGCTGGTCACCGAGTTGGGATCTATCGATGAGGCTTCCTGATAGATTTTCATGCGTACCATGCCGCCTTCGGACACCTGCGGTGTCAGTTTCAGCGTCAGCCCCACATCCTTGCGCTCGAAAGTCTGGAACGGATTGGCCGCGCCATTGCTGGCGCCGGTGCTGGAATATTGCCCGGTCAGGAACGGCACATTCTGGCCGATAACGATCTTGGCTTCCTCGTTATCCATGGTCATCAGGTTAGGCGTAGACAATACATTGCCCTTGGCCTGGGTTTCCAGCGCCCGCGCCAGTACACCCAAGTTCAGGATTTCACCCAGCCCCGGGATATTCACCGTGCCGTCGATCAGGCCGATATTCAGCCCCCCCGAAGCCGCCAGTTGCCCCAGCACCGAGTCCTTGCCGCCGTCACCCAGCGAAGGCGACAGCGAAGTACCGAGAATACTGCTACCGGAACCGGGGAAGTTGGTGCCGATAAAACCGTTCTTGCCTGCTGCCTGCCACTGCACCCCCACTTCCAGCGTCCGGTCGGCCGCCACCTCGATAATCAGCGCCTCGACAAATACCTGCGCCCGGCGCTTATCCAGAAGATCGATCACGCCGCGCAAATTCTGGTACATGGTGTCCGGCACATTCAGGATCAGTGCGTTATTGGCCGGATCGGCCTGCACCATGGCACCGGTACCCGACACCGTATCGTCCTGCGCCCGGCTGGATGAAGTACTGCCGCCGCCACCGGTGTAAGCCGAACCCGATGCGCCGCTGCTACTGCTGCCCGAGGGCGTGGAGGAGGCACTCGTGCCGGATGTCGTGCCCCCACCCAGCGACGATGCGCCGCCCAGACCGCCGCCTTCACTGGTGAGCAGGGTACGCAGCACCTTGGCCACCTGCACTGCCTCGGCATTTTTCAGGTAGACCACGCGCACATTGCCGCCGGCCTGCGACGGTTTGTCCAGCATCTTGAGCAGGCTTTTCACCTTGCCCATTACCCCCGGCGTATCGGCCCGCACCATGATCACATTGGCGCGCGCGTCCGGAATCAGCGTCACCTTGCCGGCCTCGTTACCGCTAGCCTGCATCAGTTTGGACAGCATGCCGGACAGCTCGATGGCCGAGCCGAACGCCACCGGCAGCACCGCCACATCGCCCGAGGCGGCACTCTCCACCGACTCGATAATCGACTCGATGCGGCGGATATTGTCGGCGTAATCAGTCACTACCACCGCATTGCCCTGCGCCATGGCGGTCACGGTATTGTTGGGCGAAATAAGGGGGCGCAGCACCGGCACCAACTGGTTGGCGTTGGCATTTTTCAGCACGAACACCTTGGTAATCAGCCTGTCGACATCGGTACGGCGCGGATTGCCGGCGCGCGCATGCAGCTTGGCATCGGCCTCGGGGACGATTTTCACCACCCCGCCCGGCCCTTCTACCGCAGCGAAGCCCTGCATGCGCAGGCTGGACAGCAGAATCTGATAGGACAGTTCGCGCGGCACCGGCTTGGCCGACACGATATTGATCGTGCCCTTGACCCTGGGGTCGAGCACAAAAGTCTTGCCGGTGATATCACCGATCGCCTGCACCACCACCGGAATGTCGGCACCAACAAAATTAAGCATCACCGGGTCGGACGGCGCGGCATAGGCACTGCATTGAAAAGCCAGGGCGAGGGAAGCAGCAAGACGGGCTAAGCGCATAAGGGGCACTCGGGTCACGGTTGGGTAAACGGCGGCGGCCGGCGCAAGATATCCGTGCGGGCTGAAGTATCGGCAGGCGCACTGGGTGACGGAATAGCGGACGGCGACACAAGATGGGACGGCTCGCCCTCGACGGGTACGGGGGCAGACTCCGCTACCGGGGCATCCGTCACCGCAACGACAGGAGGCGGCATGCTGGCGGAAGCGGTAGCAGGCTCGACCATCCCCGGCAGCACTTCAGCGCGCGACAGTGCAAACTCCTGCTCGGCGCCGGCACGGCCTACCCGTATGCTGCGCGGGCCGACTGACAACAAGGTCCAGCCGCCGGCACTTTGATGGCCGACACGCAAGGCCTGCGCACCCTGCCCCTCATCGATAATGGCAAAGTCGCTCAGCACACTACCCGAGGCATACACCCCGATCACCTTCAATACCGGTGCTGCAGCCTGACTGCCGGCAGCCAGCGGCTCGCCAAACCAATGCAAGGCAGCCACACGGCCGGCATCGGCCACCGGCGCCGGCTGCGACAGCGGCTTGAACTGCTGCGGCGCTGGCGCCAGCCAGCCGGAAATCACCGCACCCAGCCAGAACAGGCCTAACAAGCCTATGGCGTAAGGCAAGCCGCGGATAATCAAACCCGACCAGCGGTCAACACCACCAAACCGCCGTATTTTAGCTAGCGCCATTCCGTAGTCTTTATTCCATATAAATTTCAAGGGTAGACAATTACATCTGCCGCCACAAGCCGCAACAGCCAACGCAGCGTGCACCTTTAAGATGCGGAATGGCGTGGCAGGCTACCATTATCACACCCCATGCGCATAAGCATTTAAGCGGAATAACAAGCCTACCCTATCAAAAAATATTCATAAACAATATTTTTTACATAAAATTGTTAAGGAAAGCACTGCATGTATCTGGGTAAAATTTCGCTTACCTCGACCGAAGCCATATTCTCTCTTTCCACCTGTAGGGGGATGCAGAAATTCTTCGCGCTGCAGAAATGGCTGCCCTATGATTAGCGATCAAAAAATCGAAGTCCA
>NZ_JBOFOO010000323.1:0-3040 GCF_051659485.1 Craterilacuibacter sp.
CTTTTTTAAGCAGTTTGGATTAACAGCATTCGTTGGCCATTATATAGGCTTAGAAGCACTAGCGGCTATGCCGGCTGTCTGACAAAAAAAGCGACGGTATAAAACCGTCGCTTTCTGGCCAATCAGGGCGTGGTTTACATCATGCCCAGCGTGCGTGGCAGCCACAGCGAGATGGCCGGCACATAGGTGATCAGCATCAGGAAGGCCAGCATGGTCAGCAGCCATGGCCATACCGCGATGGTCAGCTCGGTGATGCCCATCTTGGTGATGCCGGAGGCGACATACAGGTTGAGGCCGACCGGCGGGTGGCACATGCCCACTTCCATATTCACCACGATCAGGATGCCGAAGTGTACCGGGTCGATGCCCAGCGCCACCGCCACCGGGAACAGGATGGGGGCGAAGATCAGCACGATGGACGAGGGCTCCATCACGTTGCCGGCCAACAGCAGCAGCACGTTGACCACCAGCAGGAAGGCGATCGGGCCCAGGCCTGCGTCGATCAGCCAGCCGGCCATCGCCTGCGGGATGCCTTCGCTGGTCATCAGGAAAGAGAACAGCACGGCGTTGGTGATGATGTACAGCAGCATCGCCGACATCGAGGCCGAATCCAGCAGCACTTTCGGCACCTGCTTCAGGCTCATGTCCTTATAGACGAATACCGCCACGATAAAGGCGTACACCGCGCTCATCGCCGCCGCTTCGGTCGGGGTGAAGATGCCGCTATAAATGCCGCCGATCACCACCACGATCAGGAACAGGCCCCACATCGATTCGCGGAAGGCCTTGAGGCGCTGGATGGCAGTGGCCTTGGCCAGACGCGGGTAACCGAATTTGCGCGCGCGATACCAGGTGGTGACGCCAAGGAAGGTCGCCAGCATGATGCCGGGAATCACACCGGCCATGAATAGCTGGCCGACCGAGGTATTGGTGGCCACCGAATACATCACCATCACGATGGATGGCGGGATCAGGATGCCCAGCGCGCCGCTGGTAGTGATCACGCCGGCGCCGAAGCTGTTGGGGAAGCCTTGCTTGACCATGGCCGGCAACAGGATGGAGCCGATGGCGACGACGGTAGCCGGGCTGGAGCCGGACACCGCCGCGAACAGTGCGCACGCCATCACGCCGGCGAGGCCGAGGCCGCCATGCCAGTGGCCGACCATGCTGGTGGCGAAGTTGATCATGCGCCGGGCGACACCACCGTGGGTGAGGAAGTTACCGGCCAGAATAAAGAACGGGATTGCCATGATCTCGAACTTTTCGATACCGGTGAACAGCTTGAGCGCCACCGCCTCGATCGGTACTTCGGTCATGGTGAATAAGAAAGTGAGTACCGTCAGGCCGAGCGAAATCGAGATCGGCATGCCGGTCAGCATCAGGAGGATCAATAGTCCGAAGATGATCAGCGCGCTCATTTGTTGTCATCCTTGTGCTTGAGGTCGTGCGGGTGCAGGTTGTCGTCCATGGCGAACCAGTTGCTGTCGGCGGAAACGTCGTCCATGCCCTCGACGTGGCTGTGGTCATGCTTGGGCAGCTCGCCGGTGCGGATAAAGTTCCAGGTGACCTGCAAGAAGCGGAAGCTCATCAGGTAAGAGCCGCAGGGAACGGCGAGGTAAACCAGCCACATCGGGACTTCCAGATCGGCCGAGGTCTGCTCGGTGTGCGCGATTTCCCATACAAAGGTGGCGCCCAGCGTGCCGACGATGGCGGTGAACAGCGCACCGGCGAGCAGGCCCAGCACGATAAAGCGGCTGCGGTTTTTGTCGTTCAGCTTGTTGATCAGCACATCGACGCCGACGTGGATGCCGGTACGCACGCCATAGGCGGCACCGAACTTGGCCATCCAGACGAATAGATAAATGGTCAGCTCCTGCGTCCACGCCATATTGATGGGTGCGAGGTAGGGATAGAGCAGGTCAATGCCGGAGCCGTAGCGGTGGGCGACGGCAATAAAGGTAATCAAGGTGGCTGTGGCCATTAAAAAGGCGATCAGCCACTCCTCGAGATGGTCGAGGAATTTGAGCATGGCGGCTCTCCATACAAAAGGGCGCTGCCCGTTAGGGGTAGCGCCCGGAGGAAGGGGTTATCAGTTGGACTTGAAGCCGGTGGCGGTCTGTACCGATTTGAGCAGGTCGGCACCGATGCGATCAGCCATCTTGGCGTGTACCGGGGCCAGCGCCTGACGGAAGGCGGCACGTTCGGCCTGGGTCGGGTTGTAGACGGTGGTCTTGCCCGAGGTGGCGATTTTCTTGAGGTCGGCTTCGTTTTCCTGCTTGGCGATCTGGTTGGCGTATAGGGTGCTGTCGCGCATCGCGCCTTCCAGCTGGGTGCGTACATCCGCCGGCAGGCCATCCCAGAACTTCTTGTTGACGATCACCGCATAGCCCAGATAGCCGTGGGCGGTGGTGGTCAGGTTCTTCTGCACTTCGTGCATCTTCTGGGTGTACATATTCGATGGCGGGTTTTCGGTGCCGTCGACCACGCCGGTCTGTAGCGCCTGGTACGCCTCGGAGAAGGCCATTACCTGTGGCATGGCGCCGAGGGCGCGCATCTGCTCGTCGAGCACCTTGGACGACTGGATGCGCAGCTTCTGGCCCTTGAGGTCGGATGGCAGCTTGATCGGCTTGTTGGCCGACAGGTGCTTGAAGCCGTTGTCCCAGAACGCCAGACCCTTGATGCCCTTGTTGTCCAGCTTGCCCAAGAGCTGCTGGCCGATCGGGCCCTGGGTGACTTTGTGCAGCTCGGCGTAGTTGTCGAACATGTACGGCAGGTCGAATACTTCGTATTCCTTCACGCCCAGCGGGCCGAATTTGGCCAGGCTTGGCGCCAGCATCTGCACTGCACCCAGCTGCAGCGCCTCCAGTTCTTCCTTGTCCTTGTACAGCTGGCTGTTCGGATAAATATCAACCTTGACCTTGCCCTTGGTGCGCTCTTCGGCCAGTTTCTTGAATTGCTCGGCTGCCTTGCCCTTGGGGGTGTCTTTGGCGACGACGTGGCTGAACTTGATGACGATTTCGCCGGCGGCGAAGGCCGAGCC
>NZ_JBOFOO010000324.1:0-4623 GCF_051659485.1 Craterilacuibacter sp.
ATTGTGCGACTGCCAGCGGCCGGCCGAAGAAATAGCCTTGATAGGCATGGCAACCCAGACTGGCCAATATGTTTTGCTGGTCTTCGGTTTCGACCCCTTCGGCAATCACCTCCAGCTCCAGCGTATGCGCCAGGGCCAGAATGGTGCGTACGATGGCGACGTCGTGGTCTTCCGGGCGCAGGTCGCGGACAAAGCTCTGGTCTATCTTGAGCTGGTCCAGAGGCAGGCGCTTGAGGTAAGCCAGCGACGAGTAGCCGGTACCAAAGTCATCCAGTGCAAAACTGATGCCGTGTGCTTTCAGGGCCATCATCTTGAGGATGGTGTGCTGCACATTCTCGAGCAGCATGCTTTCGGTCAGTTCGAGTTTCAGGCGTGTGGGGTCGGCACCGGTGCGCTCGATGATGTCCAGCACCTGCTGTACGAAATCGGGCTGGTGAAACTGGCGGGCGCTGACATTGACTGCCAGCGTCAGCGCGGCACTGCGTGGATCATGGCTCCATTCCAGCAGTTGTCGGCATGCGGTTTCCAGTACCCAGTTACCCAGCAGAATGATCAGCGCGCTCTTTTCGGCCAGCGGAATGAACTGTGCCGGTGAAATAGGGCCTTTTTCTGGGTGGGTCCAGCGCAGCAGCGCTTCTGCACCTTGCGGCCGACCGCAGTTATCGACCTGAACCTGATAGTGGAGCGCTAAATCATTATTGCGGATGGCCTGCCGCAAGCTGGATTCAAGTTCGGCACGTTCATTCACCGCCTGCTGCATGCCATGATCAAAGAAACACACGGTATTGCGCCCGGCAGCTTTGGCTTGATACATCGCCAGATCGGCTTGCTTGAGTACGTCTTCAATACTGTTTTTATGCTGGAAGAACAGGGCAACCCCGATGCTGCAGGAGCTATGGTGGGTATACCCGCCCAACTGATAGTTGGACTGCAAGGCGGCCAGCAATTTTTCGGCAATAATTTTGCAGCTAGAAGCCGCGGCTTCCGGTTCTGCTTCCAGCCCTTCTATCAGTACTACAAATTCGTCTCCACCCAGTCGGGCGACGATATCGCCGTCACGGGTGTATTGACGCAGGCGTTGGGCAACCTCTTGCAGCATCAGGTCGCCCTTGTCGTGGCCCTGGGTATCATTCAGATCCTTGAAGTTATCCATATCGATAAACAACAAAGCGCCAGCCATTTTATTGCGTGCAGCACTCGTCACGGCATGGGACAGGCTATCCAGCAGCATGCGGCGGTTGGGCAGTTTGGTCAGCGGGTCGTAATAAGCCAGCCGCTGGATTTCTTGTTCGGCCTGTTTACGCAGGGTAATGTCTATCATGGTGCCGACGTAGTGGCTGGTCTTGCCTTGCTGGTCATTGACAGCCGTAATCGTCAGCCATTCCGGGTAGTCGTCGCCGTTCTTGTGCCGATTCCATACCTCTCCCTGCCAATTGCCGCTACGGGCTATCGTCTCCCACATGGCTCGGTAAAATTCGGCGTCTTGCCGACCCGACTGCAGCAGGCGTATAGGCTGGCCGACCACTTCCGCGCTGCTATAGCCCGATATCTCGCAAAAAGCCTGATTGACGCGCACGATGCGCTGTTTGGCATCGGTAATTACCATGCCTTCCTGTGCCTCGAAGGCCGTCGCAGCGATGCGCAGATCTGCTTCGGCATGCTCGCGCTCTTGGGCGCGGTCAAGAAAGGCATTGAACCAGCCGGTGAGCTCATTCAGTTCATGAATGGTGCGTGTCTGTGGCAGGCGCCAGTGCGGTGGCAGCCTGTCCGCCTGAAAGTCGCGAAAACCATCGGAGATGGCGCGTAGCGGTGTGATGACACGGGCCGAGTAGAGCCGGATTAGCAGGAAAATAAGCAGCAGAGACAGCAGCAGGATAATGATGCCGGCTTGGGCAATGCGGCTGACCGGCTGCAGCAGTGTCGCTTGCGGCACCATACTGATCACGTACCAGCTCTGCGCCGGCAGCATCTGGAAATGGAGCTGTGTAGGCTGGCCAGCCATATTGATGGTCATCGCACCTTGCTGGCCTTGCAGCAGCGATACCAGTGCCGGAGAGAGGGTCTGACCGAGCAGGCGGGTGTCCGGGTGGAATAGCAGGCGTTTCTTGGCATCGACAACCAGCAGCATGGCGCCCTCCGCCGTTTTCATGTCGCGTACATGCCGGAACAGGGCACCGGGATCAAAATTGATCTGCAACATCGCCAGTGCTTCGGTTTGCCGGCCACTGGCATCCAGTTGGGTCAGCATCTTGCTTGCAACGATGACTTTGCGCTGGTCGGAAGTCGTATTGACGTTATTTTCGATGCCATGCCAAAGTATTTGATTGCCAGCTGCAAACGTGTCGCGCTGCAAGCGGCGGTACAAGTTGTGGTCGATTCGGGCTGTATTCAATGTATCGCCGACATGGTAATGCCGGCCATTGCGGGTAAACAGATCGATGGAGACCAGCCCCTTCAGGCTGCTGTAACCACTGAGGATGTAGCCGATACGGGCCTTGGTCGATAGCGACTCGAAGGCCGTATTCTGGAGGGATGAGACATCGGCCTCGGACAGTGCCTGCTTGATTTCGTCTACAGATTCGATATTGCGGATCAGGTCTTCAATTTGCTCCACATACTGGCCCAAATGGATAGCCTGCTGGCTCAGCTGGCTCATGCTGTTCCGGGAGGCCATGTCGACGACCGTGTCACGCGTGACACTGAAACTGATCAACTGGTACAGCAGTAGGGGCAAGATGCCGAGCGCCAGCAAAAAACCGGTCAGCTTGAGCGAGAGGTTGATCTTCATTGCCGCTTTGCCGGATGGCGCAGGATAAGCGCATCGATCTTGAGTTCGGCCGGGACCGGCTGTTTGTTGATCGCCTTGAGCGCGGTCATGACGCCTTGATAACCTTGTACGCCGGCTTGTTGATCGACGGTGGCGACCAGTTCGTCACGATTTAATGCCTGCCGTGCCTCGGCAATGGCATCAAAGCCGGCGACCAGCACCTTGCTGTGCCCGTTCTCTGTCAGATATTTGCGGGCACCTATGGCCATCATATCGTTGGCGCAAAAAATGCCACTGAGACGTGGATGCTGCTGCAGCATTTTTTTGGCCACGCGATAGCCTTCATCTATCTTCCAGTGGCCGCTTTGGCTGGCAACCTGATGCAAGCCGGCCTGCTTGAATGCCCGCTGCGCACCTCGGCGGCGCTGCTCGGCATTATCCGCCGACGGGATTCCCTCGATAATGGCCACTTCAGCACCGGCAGGGAGATGGGATGCCAGCTCCGTTGCCGCTGCGAACGCTGCCGCCTCGTTATCGATGCTGATAAACGGTATCGGTCGCATGTTTTTTGCTGCGATGGCGCGTGCATCCAGACGGTTATCGATATTGACGATGGCGATGCCTTGCTGCTGCGCTTGCTGCAGGGCAGGGATCAAGCGCACCGAGTCGCCCGGTGCAATCACGATGGCATTCACGCCGGCCTTAGCCGTATCTTCGACTATCTTGATCTGTTGCTCGATCGACGTTTCCTGTGTTGCCGTGTGGACTTCCAGCGCAATGCCGGTTTCTTGTTGTGCCCGGCGAGCGCCGTTTTCCATTTCGATAAAGAAAGGATTGGTCAGGGTTTTCATAATCAGCGCAACACGTACCACATCCGGCTTGGCCGGCGCTTGCTCGCTGACCGGTGCCGATGTGGTCATCGTCTGGATTGAAGGCGGCTCATTGCCGCATGCCGCCAGAGCGCTTAACAGCAAGGTGATTGCCAGCCGCCGAAGTGTCGTGATCAGCATGAGTCGGGCTCCGGTGGGAAGATTGCTGTAGTCGGCTCCTGCCGGCACTTGGAGCAGGATGGCCAGCATGGCTAGCGGATTTAGTCGCGAGTGAAATTTATAGATACAAGCAATGTTACATTCATTTTGGAAATTACTTAAGTTTTATTATGCCAATTGCAAAACTTGTCGGATATCCTGCCGGCAGGCACACTAGGCGTTCGCACCATGGCGGTGCGGCAGCCTTCAACCGTCGGCTGCACAAGATGGACGGTAGCCGGCTTGCCCGGCATCAACATGGGCTTACACCATGTCGCAGATGATTTACGGCGACGGCGCGATCCGCCGCACCGGCCTTTACGGCTCTTCAGTTGAAAATACCTACGCCGGCGTGCTGTCGTTCATGCGCCGCAACTACACGCGCGAACTCGCTGGTGCCGATGTGGTGGTGTCTGGTGTGCCGCTGGACTTGGCCACCACCTTCCGCCCCGGCGCGCGCCTAGGCCCTGCTGCCGTACGCGCGGCCAGCGTGCAGCTGGCCGAGCTCAAGCCCTTTCCCTGGGGCTTCGATCCGTTCGAGGATCTGGCCGTAATCGACTACGGCGATTGCTGGTTTGATGCGCACAATCCGCTCACCATCAAGCCTGCCATTGTCGAACACGCGCGCACCATCCTCGCCTCCGGCGCGAAGATGCTGACGCTGGGCGGCGACCATTTCATCACCTATCCCTTGCTGATCGCGCATGCCGAAAAGTACGGCAAGCCGCTGAGCCTGATCCATTTCGATGCGCACTGCGATACCTGGGCCGACGACGAGCCGGATAGCCTTAACCACGGCACCATGTTCTACAAGGCGGTCAAGGATGG
>NZ_JBOFOO010000325.1:0-4180 GCF_051659485.1 Craterilacuibacter sp.
TATCCTGACTTCTTGAGAAACGCAGCGTACTTGTCCACTCATCTGTAAATGCATTTTTAGATTCAATGGACTGCCCGGTTAGGCGCACTTTTTCTTGATCTGGATCATATTCATTCTTGGCAAAAGTCTGAAATGAACGTAAGGAAATATCGTGCCCTGCCGATATCGTCTGAGTTAGATTAGCTGTATATGCATTGTTCTTATAGCCATCATTGTCAGCATCAAAATTTGACCCTTTATTATTTTGGGCAGAGAAGCCATTTGTTTGCTCACGGCTAATATTGACACTAAATGCCGTGTTATCTACTTTACCGCCAGCACCGATGCCAAGGCGGAAAAAATCATGACTGCCCGCACCAAAGTTAGCATAGAAGCTTGGAGCACCCTTGCCCTGCCGGGTAAAGACCTGAATGACGCCACCAACCGCATCTGCGCCATATAGGCTAGATGCAGGCCCCATGAGCACTTCAATACGGTCAATTTGCTCAACCGGAATGAACTGTAATGAACTTGCACCGTTAGTTGCAGAGACAATACGGACACCATCAACAAGAATAAGGGCGTGGCGCGAGTTAGTACCCCGCAAGAAGATATCCGTCTGCTTTCCTTTGCCGCCAGATTGAGACACCTCAACCCCAGGTACACGCGATAAAATTTGTGGCAGAGAATCAACACCGCTCTGCTCAATCTCTTCCCGCGTAATCACGGTCACATCGGACAGCACCTTGGACACCGGGGTCGCGGTGCGGGTGGCGGTAACCACCACTTCTTCGGCCTGAACCGGGGTTTGCGCGGCGAATAGCGCCGGAGATAGCGCTAAGGACACCAGCGCAACAATGGATTTTTGCTTGAACATTTGGACAGCACCCCTCGAAAGATAAAACGAGAAGGAGTGCAGGAAGAGATACGCAGTCTGCGCACCTATAAGAACGACAATGGTCGTTATCGCCTCCCCGCGATACTCCAGCTAAAGGCGTCAGTTCCAGCGACGCCTGTGCAGGCTGGTCTCCGGGCTGGGTCAAACCAGCTTCGCGCCTTCCCGCCGAATCTCGACAGTGGCTGTTGCGAAGCCTGCGCGCCTAAAGCTGACGCGAGACCTTACCGTTGCGGGGGCAGCGCCGGATTTGCACCGGCTTCCCATGACCTGCGGCGCGCATTATATGCGATAAACCAATCGGGGTATCGCGGCAATTGAGGCAAAGCGCAAACTGGCCTATCCTCGCCCCATGAAAATCGCTATCCCTACTCCCGATCAGGCCGCCTATGCCGCAGCCCAAGCCCATCAGAACCAGCTGACCAAACCAACCGGCAGCCTGGGTATGCTGGAAGACATCGCCTGCCGCTTTGCCGCCTGGCAAGGCTGCCGCATTCCCACCCTGCCACAGGCTGCGATCACCGTATTTGCCGCCGACCACGGCGTGACGGCAGCCGGCGTCTCGGCTTATCCGTCGGCCGTCACCGCCGAGATGGTCAAAAACTTTGCCCGCGGCGGCGCCGCCATCTGTGTGCTGGCACGCCAGCACCATGCCCGTCTGGAAGTTGTCGATGTCGGCGTAGCCAGCCCCTTGCCGGACTTGGCCGGGCAAATCATCAGCGCCAAGGTCATGGCCGGCACCCATAATCTGGCCATACAGGCGGCGATGAGCCGCGAACAGGCGCAAGCAGCACTGGATGCCGGCAGCGCTGCCGCCCGCCGCGCCATCGATGCCGGCGCCACGCTATTGATAGCCGGCGAAATGGGGATAGGCAATACCACTCCCTCGGCGGCACTGATTTGCCATTTCTGCAGCCTGGCACCCACCGACGTCGTCGGGCGCGGCACCGGCGTGGATGATGCCAGCCTCACCCTGAAAGTACAGGTAGTCGAGACGGCTCTGTCATGCCTGCCGACAGATATTGATGCACTGGGCGTACTGGCCGAAGTGGGCGGGCTGGAAATCGCCGCCATGGCCGGCTTTTATCTGGAAGGTGCGCGTCTGGGTATTCCGTCGCTGATTGACGGCTTCATCGCCGCCGCCGCCGCCCTGACCGCGCAAGCACTACAGCCGAGCGTTGCCGACTGGCTGCTGGCCAGCCACCGCTCGCAAGAAACCGGCCATCTGGCGGCACTATCCCGCCTCGGCCTTGAGCCCTTGGTTGATTTCCGCCTGCGTCTGGGCGAAGGCTCGGGGGCTGCGCTGGTGCTGCCGCTGATCGCGTCCGCCATCCGCCTGCATGCAGAGATGGCGACCTTCGACAGCGCCGGCATCTCGGACAAAGTATGAGCCCGTACACGCTGACCCTGCTGCGCCACGGCGACATTCCGCATGCTGGCCGCCTGATCGGCCGCACCGACCTTGAACTCAGCCCCCGGGGCTGGCAACAGCTGCGCGCGAGCTGGGCCAGCCTCAGCCGGACTGCGCCGGTGACGGCGCTGGCTTCATCGCCTTTGCAGCGCTGTCATGCCTTTGCCGTCGAGTCGGCGCGGGTCGCCTCGCTAGCGCTCAAGGTCGATGCCGGTTTTGCCGAAATGGACTTCGGCGACTGGGATGGCCGCGACAGCCGCGAAATCGAAAACGAAGTACCGGGCTGGGGCTTGCGGCTGGCCGAAGGTACGCTCAGCGCGCCGGCAGGCGAATCGTTCGAGGTGTTCCGCAGCAGGGTACTGGGTGCGCTCAGCGGCTGGATCGAAGCGGCGCCCGGCAGTCACCGCGTGCTCATCGCCCATGGCGGCGTGATCACAGTCTTGCTGGCCGAACTGCTGCAACTGCCGTTCTCTGCCGCACGGCTGATCGCGGTGCCGCGCGGCGGCTTCGCCCAACTGGCGATGCTGGATGGCCATCCGGCCTACCTCACCCGTCTGGAGCCGCCATGCGCAGCCTGATTCTCGCCGTGCAGTTCCTCACCCGACTGCCCACCCCGCAGCTGAAAACCTTTGACCCGGCGTGGCTGGCCGATGCCGCACGCTGGTTTGCCGTGGTTGGATTGATCGTCGGCGCGCTGATCACGCTGCCGCTGTATTTGCTTGGCGCTATCGAGCCGTGGCTGGCAGCCTTGCTGGCGCTCTTGCTATGGGTATGGGTCACCGGCGGCCTGCACCTGGACGGGCTGGCGGATCTGGCCGATGCCATGGGTGCAGCCCACAGCTCGCCGCAGCGCTTTATGGAGGTGATGAAAGACCCGCATGTCGGCAGCTTTGGCGTCATCGTGCTCTGTTGCCAGCTCGCGGCCAAGTTGGTGCTGCTGATGCTGGTCGCCAAAGCCGGGCTATGGGCAGCGCTGCTCTTGGTGCCGGCATGGGCACGGCTGTTTGCCGTGGCATGGTCGGCCACCCTGCCGCCGCTGGCGGCCGGCAGCGGCGAGCGCTTTGCCTGGCGCACACACTGGCCGGCGTTCTGGCTATCGGCAGCGCTACTGGCCGCCCTGTCGGCATGGCTGGCACCCGCACTACTGGCCGCACCGCTGGCCGGGCTTGTCTGGTGGGCCTACCTGAAACAGAAACTCGGCGGCATGAGCGGCGACTGCCTGGGTGCCGGCATCGAGGTCAGTGAAACCTTGCTGCTATTGATGCTGCTGGTTTTCATGCTTTTCTGACGAGCAGAAACAAACAGGGCGCCGCAACGGACGCCCTGTTTTTTGCATGACGGCCAAACTTACAGTTTGCCGGCCACCTTGCGCTGACGCAGTACACACAACAGGTCGCAGGCAATATGCGCGGCGGCAATGGCGGTGATCTCGCTGCTGTCGAATGGTGGCGATACCTCCACCACGTCCATCCCCACCAGATTGATGTCTTCCATGCCGCGCACGATGGCCAGTGCCTGTGCGCTGCTAAGGCCACCGGGTACCGGCGTGCCGGTGCCCGGCGCGAAGGCCGGATCGAGGCAATCGATGTCAAAGGTCAGGTAGGCCGGGTTATCGCCGACGATGTCCTTGATGCGGCGCAGGGTCTCGGCGGCACCAATCTCGTGCACGGTGGGCGCGTCGATACGGTGGATACCGAGGAAATCATCATTCCAGGTGCGCAAACCGATCTGCACCGAGGTTTTCGGGTCGATCAGACCATCCTTGACCGCCTTGTAGAACATGGTGCCGTGGTTAAGGCTATCCGGCTCGTCGTCGGCCCAGGTATCGCAGTGCGCATCGAAATGGATCAGGCTCAGCGGCTTGCCGTACTTTTCGGCATGCGCGATCAGCAAGG
>NZ_JBOFOO010000326.1:0-3316 GCF_051659485.1 Craterilacuibacter sp.
GAGCATCAGACTGAGGAAGCATCTGAGGGTGGGTCTGCGGTCTTCGGTACAACGTAGCACCTTGCGGCGCTGGGTCTGGTCAACCTCAGACTTGCGGATTAACTCTGCAAGCCTCGGCCTTCAGGCCGGGGTGGTTGACAGCTTATTGGGTGTATCCGCGTAGCCATCCACGATCACGGTCAGCGCGCCGGTGGCCGGGCTGATCACCAGGCCGTGTACCGGAATATCACGCGGCATCAGCGGGTGCTTGCGGATGATATCGACCGTGTGGCGCACGCTGTCTTCTACATTGTCGAAACCCTTGAGCCAGGCATCCAGATCAATGCCGGCGGCGCGCAAGGTGGTCAGGGTCTCCGGGCTGACGCCGCGTGTGAGGGCATTGTCCAGTACCTGTGCCGGATCGATGGCATTCATGCCGCAATCGTGGTGGGCAACCACGCAGATTTCTTCGGCCCTGAGCTGGTAAACGGCAATCAGCAGGCTGCGCATCACCGAACCCCAGGGGTGGGTGACCAGTGCGCCTGCATTCTTGATCAGCTTGGCATCACCGTTTTTCAGTCCCATGGCCTTGGGCAGCAACTCGACCAGACGTGCATCCATGCAGGCCAAAACAGCCAGGTTCTTGTCGGGAAACTTGTCGGTACGGAACTTCTCGTATTCGCGGCTGATGACGAATTCGTGATTATGTTCGAGCAGGGCATGCAGTACGCGCATCGCTGCTGTTCTCCTGTGTCGAGTGGAATAGGCGCTCTAATTTGGGCGGATCGTATCACCAAAGCACCGGGTTTTGACAGTAGCGGCTACCAGCGCGATGCATGATCCTCGGTGACCCCGCTTAGGCGGTCGACAATATGGCGTGCGCCGCTGGCCGGGTCGGTCAGTACGCCGCTGAAGCTGCCTATCGGCTGCACATAGCGGCTGGCGGCTATCAGCAGGTTCTTGTTTTCACGACGCATGCCTTCCGGGGTAAAGCGCAAATCAAGCAGGCCGTCCTCGCTCTGTATGGTCCACGGTGCCATCGGATCGCTGCTGCTGTAGTCGAAGCTGACCTTGCCCACCCGCAGCAGGCGGCCATGTAGCCAGATGGCGTTTTCGGCATCGCCCATATAGCCGGCTTGCAGGTTGAATCCGAGCTCGCGGCTGTGTGCGCTGGCCCAGCACCAGGCCGTATCGCGCGCCAGCAGGCCGTTGGATGAGTCCAGGCTGGCGACGGCACCATCCAGCGAATAACGGCCGCTGCCGGTATCGGCATAGCCGCTGACCATCAGGCCGCCCGTCTTGTGGGTCGAGTGCGCCAGATAATTGGCCGGGGCAATGGCGCATAGCGTAGGGGTGTCGGCATCCAGCACAATATGGGCGGCCAGCCGCAGTTGTGGCGTACGCACTTCCAGCTCTATGCGTTCGTTGTCACGGCTGAACACCAGATTGCCGCTGCGCGAACGGAACGATGCATGGCCAAAGGCGCGGTCTTCTATCCGGGTAGACAGGCCGGGCAGGCCATCGGCAGAGAAACTGGCCGCAATCTGGCCGGTTTTTCTATCGAACAGATAGGCAAAAGCGGTGCTGCACCAGCCCAGATCGACGACGGCGACGCCGATAAAATACGCCTCGTGGGCGAAGGCGGCATATTGCCAGCGCTTGTGGTGCAGTTTGCGTGTCAAGCGGGGAAGCCAGCTGGCCTTGAGGGGCTGCCAGCTCAGGGCCGCAACCATGCCCTGATACATGCCAAAGGCGGGAATCCCGCGCTCGTGAACCAGTCGGGACGGCGCGGGTAAAAGCGGTGAGGGGTCCATCTATCTTGGGGCGGTGTTTATGTCCGCGCCCTGTAGTCAAAGATGTACCGAGTTTACAGCAGATCCAGCGGGATTTTCAGGTAGGCGACGCCATTTGTGTCTTTGGGCGGCATTTCGCCGGCGCGGATATTGATCTGCACCGAGGGCAGAATCAGCGTGGGCATGGCCAGGGTCGCATCGCGCTGTTGCCGCATGGCGATGAATGCCGCTTCCGTCACGGTATCGTTCAGATGGATATTCAGCCGCCGCTGCTCGGCGACCGTGCTTTCCCAGGCGGGCTGACGTTCTGGTGGCGGATAGTCGTGACACATGAATAGCCGTGTCTCGCCGGGTAGCGATAGCAAGGCCCGCGCAGAGCGGTAAAGGGCGGCGGCATCTCCGCCGGGAAAATCGCAGCGGGCACTGCCCACATCCGGCATGAACAGGGTGTCGCCGACAAAGACGGCATCGCCGATATGATAAGCCATGTCGGCTGGCGTATGTCCCGGCACCGCCAGCGCACGGGCCGCCAGCGTGCCGATGGCAAAGGCTTCATCCGGTGCAAACAGGTGGTCGAACTGGCTGCCGTCGCTAGCAAAGCCGGCTTCCAGATTGAACACCTTGCTGAAGGTGGCTTGCACCGTGCCGATTCTATCGCCGATGGCGCTGTGGCCGCCCACTTGCCGTTTGAGCCAGGCGGCGGCCGACAGGTGGTCGGCATGGGCATGGGTTTCCAGTATCCAGTCTACGGTCAGTGCCTGCGCCTGAATAAAGTCGACCAGTTGCTGTGCCGAGCGCGTGCCGGTACGGCCCGACTTGGGATCGTAATCGAGTACCGGATCGATGATTGCAGCATGGCCGCCCACCTGATCGTAAACCACATAGCTGACCGTCCAGGTTGCCGGGTCAAAGAAGGCTTGCACAGGGGTTGTCATCGGGTGGCACTCCGCTTTTGTCGCTGATGAATAAACTATATTGAAAAACAATATATTTGTAAATATAATATGAGCACCATCAGAGGACAGATCATGGATATGAATTTGCTGCGGGAGAATGCCGCCCGCGCTGCCGGCTTATTGAAAAGTCTGGCGAATGAAGACCGTTTGCTGCTGCTGTGCCAGTTGGTTGATGGCGAAAAATCGGTTTCCGAGCTGGAAAAGCTGACCGGTATCCGCCAGCCGACCTTGTCGCAACAGCTGGGCGTCTTGCGCAATGAAGGCTTGGTTGCGACCCGGCGCGAGGGGAAATGGGTGTATTACCGTGTGGCCAGTCAGGATGCGATGGTTTTGCTGGCTTCATTGCACGGCATTTTTTGCGCACAAGGCACGGCCGCCAGTAGCTGAGGCATTACAAGGCACTGGCGTCTTGCCGGTATCAATTAAAGGGTCACCATCATGAATATTGCCTGGGATGTATTTACACCCGTCGCCTCGCTGGCTGGCGGCATGCTGATCGGCCTCGCCGCCAGCGCACTGGTGCTGCTCTTGGGGCGTATCGCCGGTATCAGCGGCATGCTGGGCGGTGTGCTGGAAGGCGCCAGCGAC
>NZ_JBOFOO010000327.1:0-8687 GCF_051659485.1 Craterilacuibacter sp.
GCGAAATCCAGAACCTGTCCATTATTATCAAGGCAGACGTTCAGGGTTCGTACGAAGCACTGGCAGGCAGCTTGCAGAAGCTTTCGACCGACGAAGTTCGCGTCAATATCCTGCACTCCGGTGTGGGCGGTATTACCGAATCGGACATCAACCTGGCGATTGCTTCCAAGGCTATCGTGATCGGCTTTAATACCCGTGCCGATGCGGCTGCGCGTAAACTGGCCGAGAACGAGGGTGTGGATATTCGCTACTACAACATCATTTATGATGCCGTAGATGAAGTGAAAGCCGCGCTGTCGGGCATGCTGGCACCGGAGAAGAAGGAAGTTATCCTGGGTACGGTGGAAATCCGTCAGGTGATTTCCGTGTCCAAGGTGGGCAATATTGCCGGCTGTATGGTGACCGACGGTATGATCAAGCGTTCCGCCATGGTTCGCCTGATCCGCAATCATGTGGTTGTGCATGCCGGCGAACTGGATTCGCTCAAGCGCTTCAAGGATGACGTGAAGGAAGTGAAGCAAGGCTACGAATGCGGCCTGATGCTGAAGAACTTCAATGATATCCAGGAAGGTGACCAGCTCGAGGCTTACGAAATCGTCGAAGTGGCGCGTTCCCTCTGAGTCCGGATTGAACCAAGGCGAGTGCTCCTCCGGTCCCAAGCCGGAGGCACTCGCCTTTTTTGCTGAAAAAGAAAGGATAGCGCGATGGCTAGAAAAGCCTTTTCCCGCTCTGACCGTATGGCTGACCAGATCCAGCGTGATCTGGCAGAAATCATTCGTACCGGCCTGAAAGACCCGCGCGTTGGCTGGGTGACGATTACCTCGGTGGTAGTGACCCGCGATTACTCGCATGCCAAGATTTGTTATACCGTAATGGGTGAGGGCTCGCGCGAAATTACGCAAGAGGCGCTGGAGCACTCGGCGGGTTATATGCGTAAAGAACTGGGTCGTGGGCTGACGGTATACACCGTGCCGCAACTGCATTTCGTATATGACGAGTCTATCGAGCGCGGTGTGCATATGAGTCGATTGATTTCCGATATTTCGGAAGAAGACGCTAAAAACCGCGCCAAGCTGGGCGAGGACGAGTAATGGCTCAGGTGCGTCGCCCCAAGCTGAATATCGACGGCGTGCTGCTACTGGACAAGCCGCTAGGGTTCTCCAGTAACGGCGCTTTGCAGAAGGTGCGCTGGTTATATACGGCGGCCAAGGCCGGGCATACCGGCGTGCTCGATCCACTGGCCACCGGCCTGTTGCCGGTCTGCTTTGGCGAGGCAACCAAGTTTTCGTCTTTCTTGCTGGATGCGGATAAAGGTTACCGTGCTACCGTTTGCTTTGGTGCGAATACCACCACTGGCGATGCCGAAGGCGAAGTGGTTGAGGAGCGTCCGGTCGATTTTACGCAGGCGCAGTTGCTGGCTGCGATGGCGCGCTTCAAGGGCGAAATCGATCAGGTGCCGCCGATGTATTCGGCGCTCAAGCATCAGGGCAAGCCCTTGTATGAGTATGCCCGGCAGGGTATCGATATCGAACGGCCGGCGCGGCGTGTGAGCATACATGGCATCGAACTGATCAGCTTCGATGGCAAGACTGCGATTATCGATGTGTTGTGCAGCAAGGGAACCTATATTCGCACGCTGGCACAGGACATCGGTGAAGCCTTGGGGTGTGGTGCGCATCTGACCGGTTTGCGTCGTACGCAGACTGCCGGTTTCCGTCTGGAAGATGCGCTGACGATAGAGCAGGTCGAAGCGGTGGCGGTCGACGCGCGTGCCGGTTTGCTGTTGCCTATCGATATTCTGGTTGGGCATTTGCCTGAAGTGGCTTTGTCTGAAGCCGATTTTGGGCGCTTTATGCATGGTCAGGCTGTCCCCTCGCAACAAAATCATGCAATAATGTCGCGTTTCCGCGTATACCGTGAGGCGACGCGGGAATTTTTGGGTCTGGCTGAGGCAAGGGAAGAAGCTTTCTTGCACCCCAGTCGACTCGTGGCGGTGAAAACCGCCAGTTAAGTGAAGCACGGATGGGTTGACGCTCGCCGTGCTTGCCGGGCAAATGCCCTTATCTAGTATTGTGGAGTTTTACACATGGCAATGACCGCCGCGCAAAAAGCAGACATCGTTAAAGACTATCAGCATCAGGAAGGCGATACCGGTTCTTCTGAAGTTCAGGTTGCCCTGCTGACCGCACGTATCAATGATCTGACTTCGCACTTCAAAGCCAACACTAAAGACCATCACAGCCGTCGTGGCCTGTTGAAAATGGTTAGCCGTCGTCGTCGTCTGCTTGACTACCTCAAGCGTACTAACAACGATAGCTACCGCGCTCTGATCGCTCGTCTGGGTCTGCGCAAGTAAGTTGTACGAAGTTGAAAAGTCGCAGCCCAGGCTGCGATTTTTCATATTTCGACGGGTCATTCTTGTTATCGAAGATGGCGGGTTGAGCCTCTAGTCATCCGTATTTGTACAAGTGCCGATGGCTAGGGGTTCCCGTTATCACAAGCTACACCAACTCATCCAGAAGTAAGGGATACCCAGTGTTCAATAAAATCAGCAAGTCTTTTCAGTTTGGCCGCCACACTGTCACCCTCGAAACCGGCGAAATCGCACGTCAGGCATCGGGTGCAGTTCTGGTTTCGATGGATGAAACCGTGGTTCTGGTTTCTGTTGTCGGTTCTAAAAACGTCAAGCCGGGTCAGGATTTTTTCCCGCTGACCGTCGATTACCTCGAGCGTACCTACGCCGCCGGTAAAATCCCGGGTGGCTTCTTTAAGCGTGAAGGCAAGCAGTCCGAAAAAGAAATCCTGACCTGCCGTCTGATCGATCGTCCTATTCGCCCACTGTTCCCGGCCGGTTTCTATCACGACGTGCAGATCGTCGCGACCGTTATGTCGCTGAATCCTGAAGTCGATGCCGATATTCCGGCCATGATAGGTGCTTCCGCTGCACTGGCGATTTCCGGTCTGCCGTTTGCCGGCCCGGTTGGTGCTGCGCGCGTGGCTTACACTAACGGCGAATACATCCTCAATCCGACCAAGACCGAGCTGGTAAGCTCCGAGCTGGATCTGATCGTTGCCGGTACCGAGCGTGCCGTGCTGATGGTCGAGTCCGAAGCCAAAGAGCTGTCCGAAGCCATCATGCTGGGTGCCGTCGTCTTCGGTCACGAGCAGATGCAGGCTGCGATTACGGCCATCAATGAACTGGCTGACGAAGTCAATCCGGTGATGTGGGCTTGGGAAGCGCCGGCACATGATGCCGATCTGGTGGCTCGTATCCGTGAAGTGGCGGGCGAAAAAATCGCTGCTGGCTTCCGTATCCGTCAGAAGCAACTGCGCTCCACTGCGCTGGCTGAAGCTTGGGATGCAGTCAAGGTCGCACTGATCACCGAAGAAACCAGTACGCTGAAGACTAACGAGATCAAGGGCATCTTCAAGGAGATGGAAGGCGAGATCGTGCGTGGCCAGATTCTGGCTGGTGAGCCGCGTATTGATGGCCGTGATACCCGTACCGTACGTCCGATCTCGGTGCGCACCGGCGTGTTGCCGCGCACTCATGGCTCGGCACTGTTTACCCGTGGCGAAACCCAGGCGATTGCCACTGCGACGCTGGGTACCAGTCGCGACGAGCAGATCATTGATGCGCTGGCCGGCGAATATACCGACCGCTTCATGCTGCATTACAACTTCCCGCCGTATTCGACCGGTGAAGCCGGCCGTATGGGCCCGCCTAAGCGTCGTGAAATCGGTCACGGCCGTCTGGCCAAGCGCGCACTGCTGGCTGTGCTGCCGCCTGCGGACGAGTTTAGCTACACCATGCGTGTCGTATCCGAAATTACCGAGTCCAACGGTTCTTCGTCGATGGCTTCGGTGTGTGGCGGTTGCCTCGCGTTGCTGTCCGCCGGTGTACCTTTGAAGGCGCATGTGGCCGGTATCGCCATGGGCCTGATTCTGGAAGGCAATCGTTTTGCCGTGCTGTCCGATATTCTGGGTGATGAAGATCATCTGGGCGATATGGACTTCAAGGTAGCCGGTACCGCTGATGGCGTGACTGCGCTGCAGATGGATATCAAGATCCAGGGCATTACCAAGGAAATCATGCAGGTGGCGCTGGCTCAGGCCAAGGAAGGCCGTTTGCATATCCTGAGCGTGATGAAGGATGCGGTTGAAGGCCCGCAGACGCTGTCCGAGTTTGCGCCGCGTCTGTTTACCATGAAGATCAACCCGGAGAAAATCCGTGAAGTGATCGGCAAGGGTGGTGAAACCATCCGCTCGATTACCAAGGAAACCGGTTGCGAGATCAATATCGAAGATGACGGCACCATCGTGATCGCTTCGGTGACGCAAGAGGGTGCAGACGCAGCCAAGAAGCGTATCGAAGAAATCACCATCGAAGTCGAAGTCGGCAAGGTATATGAAGGTCCGGTCGTCAAGATTCTCGACAACAACGTGGGTGCCATCGTATCCATCCTGCCGGGTAAAGATGGTCTGGTCCATATTTCCCAGATCGCCAACGAGCGCATCAAGAACGTGGCCGACTATCTGAAAGAAGGTCAGGTTGTGCGCGTGAAGGCGATCGAGATGGATGATCGTGGCCGTGTGCGCCTGTCGATCAAGGCGCTGCTGGAAGATGAATCCAAAGTTGCACGCGAGACTGCCGATTCTTTCGGCTTGAAGTCCGGTAACTGATAACAGGGGGCATCTATGCTGCCCCTCTGTAGAAAACCCGCATCCTATGGTGCGGGTTTTTTGTGTCTGCCGCGCAGCGACTGGATGCCGGTGATGAGTGCAATGCCGGTCAGTAAGGGGAGGGGTGGATGTTCTGGAAATATTTTTCACATAATCCCGATGGGGGGCGCAGATTGCAATTGCTGCGCGATGCCATTCCGGATTTGCCGTTACTGACAGGTTTGTCTGCTGTCGAGTGCGACACGCTGGCACGGTTGGCGCTGGTTTTTATCGATGGAAAGTCTTTTGTGCGGGTCGATGGCGAGTCACTGCAGGACGCGGATGCCGTCACGCTTGCTTTACAGGCCGCCTTGCCGGTGTTGGGGCTGGGCGCTGCGGCGCTGGAGGGCTGGCGTGAGGTGATTCTCTACCCCGACGCATTTGTGGTGCGCGACGAGTGGCTTGATCGGGCCGGCTTGGCGCATGAAGGTGAGCAGGTGTTGCTTGGCCAGGCAAGGCAGGACGGGCCGCTGATACTCTCCCTGCCCGACGCCCTAGACTCGGCGCTGCTGGATGGCTGGAATGTGGTGATTCACGAGATGGCACATAAGCTGGATATGCTGGACGGGGATGCCAATGGATGTCCGCCCTTGCACAAAGGCATGGATAGGGGGGCGTGGGCGCACGACTGGCAGTCGGCATATGACGGGTTCTGCCGGCAGGTCGATGATGGTTGTGCATCGTGGCTGGATGCTTACGCCAGCGAGAATCCGGCCGAGTTTTTCGCTGTATTGTCGGAGTCTTTTTTTGAAACGCCGCATTGGCTAAAGGCGGATTATCCCGCGCTTTATGTCCATCTGTCGGCCTTTTATCTGCAGGATACTGCTGCAAGGCTACCGGTCCTGCCTTTGTCGTTGCAGTTGTCGGGGCATGACCGGCAAGAGCTTTAAATTTGCAGGTTTTTACCCAGCCTGTCGTAGCTAGTTTCTGCCTCGGCGAGTATGCGGCTGAAAAGCTCGGCTACGCTGGGGGTATCGTAGATCAGGCCTTGTGCCTGTCCTATCAGTTGTACACCCTTGTTGTGGTCGCCATCCTGAATAGCACCGCGTATGGCCTCGGTGGCGGCGCCAAACTGCGCCAGTTGACGCAAGCCCCACGGGTTGCTCAGCATGCCGCCGATGGCGACTTTAAGTGGAGACATCCCTAGTTTTTTTGCCATGCCCATGGCGCGCCAGCCGGCAACGGGCAGCGCGAGTGGGCGCTGTGTGGCGCGCCGAGCGCTCGGGGTATCCATTACCCGGCAAGGCAGGCCATCGAAATTTTTTGAATACAGGGTGTCGCCTGCCTGTTTGCTGCAGATCAGTGCTTTGGTGTCGGCATGAACCGGGCTCTCTCGGGTGCTGGCAATGCGTGTGCCCATGGCGATCGCGTCGGCCCCCAATGCCAGCGCTGCCATCAGGCCTTGCCCGCTGGCAAAACCGCCGGCTGCGATGATGGGTAGGCGGGTGATGGCACGTAGTGCCGGAATAAGGACTAATGAGGTGATTTCGCCACCGTGTGCAGCAGCTTCGTGTCCGGTCACCAGCAGGGCATCGGCACCGGATTGTTCGGCAGAGCGGGCATGTTTTTCGTTGACTACGGTGGCAATGACCTTGCCGCCATATGCGTGTGCCGCTTCGGCAATCCATTCGCCCTTGCCTAGCGAATAGTTGATGACGGGAACGTGTGCTTCCAGTGCGGCTCTGGCATTATCCGCAGCACCCGGCATCATGAGTGTGCATCCTACGCCAAACGGCTGGTCGGTCAGTTCGCGGATGCGGGCAATAGCGCTGCGGGTCGCATCCGGACTCAAGGGGCCGGTCGCGAGTATGCCCAGGCCACCTGCATTGCTGACAGCAGCAACCAATTCGGGCGTGGCGATATACGACATGCCGGGGCTGACAAAGGGAAGCTTGATGCCCATCAGTTCGGTGAAGGCCGTTTTCATGGTGTCGAAGGCGTGTAGTGGATATGGTTGTCATTCTTACTATGACTTAAGAATAAATTCAAACGAATGTTTCATATGTATCTGATCGTGATAGCCTGGCTGTACGTGATTGTGATGTTTTCTGCGGCGCAAGATAATGTGGTCGCCGGTGTGCTGACCTTTGTTTTTCTCGGTTTGCTGCCTCTGGTGCTATGGGTATGGATGAAAATCCACCGTTTGCGTGCACGGCGCGAACAGGATTCATCGGCTCAGGATAAGGGCAAAACTTGAGTGTACGGCCCTAATGATGATATGATCCCGCGTCCCCGGAATTTAGGGGCAATACGCACATTCGCGCCAAAGGGTGTCCGCAAGGATTTTTGCGCGAATGGAGCCATTTAACCCTTAGGAGTTTATTCAATGAGTATTACCGTTACCATGCGTCAAATGCTGGAGGCCGGCGTTCACTTCGGCCACCAAACCCGCTTCTGGAATCCAAAGATGGCTCAGTACATCTTCGGCAGCCGCAACAAGATTCACATCATTAACCTGGAAAAGTCCCTGCCACTGTTTATCGGTGCACAGGACTATGTTCGCCGCTTGGCTGCGAACAAGGGTACCGTGATGTTTGTCGGCACCAAGCGTCAGGCGCGTGAAATCGTACGTGAAGAAGCAAGCCGCGCAGGCGTTCCTTTCGTTGATCACCGCTGGTTGGGCGGCATGCTGACCAACTACAAGACGGTTAAGCAGTCGATCAAGCGTCTGGAAGAAAAAACTGCAGCGCTGGCCGCCGCGGACGAAAGCGGTTTCAACAAGAAAGAACTGCTGGTAATGAAGCGCGAAGTTGAAAAACTTGAGCGTTCGCTGGGCGGTATCAAGGATATGAAGGGCTTGCCAGACGCTATCTTCGTTATCGATACCGGCTACCAGAAGGGCACCATCGTTGAAGCCCAAAAGCTGGGTATCCCAGTTATTGGTGTGGTAGATACCAATAACAACCCAGAGGGTATCGATTTCGTGATCCCGGGTAACGACGACTCCAGTCGTGCGATCCGCCTGTACGCTCGTGGTATCGCTGATGCGGTACTCGAAGGTCGCGCACAAGCGATGCAGGAAATCGTAGCTGCTGAACCGGCTGCTGCCGAGTAAAGCAAGGAAATCCAAGGGGGCGCAAGCCCCTTTTTTCCGATCTGGTTACCTGTTTCACATAATCTAGGAGTTTGAACATGGCGGAAATTACCGCGAAAATGGTCGCCGAGTTGCGCGCTGCAACCTCGATGGGCATGATGGAATGCAAAAAAGCATTGGTTGAAGCCGAAGGCGACATGGCCAAAGCGGAAGAAATCCTGCGCATCAAGTCCGGCAACAAGGCTTCCAAGCTGGCCGGCCGTACTGCTGCCGAAGGCGTGATCTCCACCTTCGTTGAAGGTGGTGTGGGCGCGATGGTTGAAGTCAACTGCGAAACCGACTTCGTGGCCAAAGATCCTACTTTCCTCGCATTCACTCAGGCTGCTGCCGAAGCCGTTGCCAAAGCCAATCCTGCCGATGTAGAAGCACTGTCTGCCGTGATCGTGAATGGCCAGAGCGTGGAAGACATCCGCAAGGCGGCGATTGCCAAGCTGGGCGAGAACATGACGATTCGTCGTTTTGCTCGTTACGAAACCGCGGGCAAGATTGCAATCTATCTGCACGGCGCCAAGATCGGCGTTATCGTGGATATCAATGGTGAAGAAGCGCTGGGTCGCGATGTGGCAATGCATATTGCTGCATCCAAGCCTATCTGCGTATCCAAAGAGCAGGTTCCTGCCGAGACGCTGGAAACCGAACGCCGCATCTTTACCGAGCAGGCTATTGCCGAAGGCAAGCCGGCCGATATCGCAGCCAAGATGGTTGAAGGCCGTGTACGCAAGTACCTGGCTGAAGTGACACTGGTAGGCCAGCAGTTCGTGAAGAACCCGGATATCACGGTTGAAAAACTGTTGTCCGAGCAGGGTGCTACCGTCAATGCATTCGCCATGTTTGTTGTTGGCGAAGGCATCGAGAAGAAAGTGGTTGATTA
>NZ_JBOFOO010000328.1:0-12414 GCF_051659485.1 Craterilacuibacter sp.
GCGTTGAAAAGATGGCCTTGGCGCTGGATAAAGCCGGATAGCCGCTGCAGGTCGGCATTGGCGCCGGGGACGGGCAGGGCAGCAGCAGGCAGGTCGCAAAAATCATTTTGCGGATCGATGATCAGTAGTTGCAGGCTGGAAGTACGCATAAAGGGCGGGTTCGCTCAAACCGGTCTGTAGATGTATGTTGCGGATTATCCTTGCTTTGCTCCTGTCGCTGAAACAATTCATGGCGTGAATAGGCGAGTACCCGGCATCGTGCCGGTGTCGCCAGTGACTACAGATATTTATGATTTATCGGTATTAATCTGTTTTTTTATATACTTAACTGACCATGTCGATAAGTTTGGTTATGATCTGCCATCCTTGATGTTTGAAAGCTTTGAATGCGCAAACTGCTTTCACTGTCCCAGTTTCAGTTGTCTTTACTATTTTCCGTTTATATTGGTGTGCTGCTCAATGCTGATGTATTGCTGCGGCGCATGCATCTAGCCGATGCAGGGGAAGTGGCGCGTGTCGGTATTGAGCTTGTATCCGTGCTGGCATTCAGTTATCTGCTGTTTGCCTTGGCGAGCATGGGGGGGCGTACGGTTTATCGGGTGCTGGCTAGCTTGTTATTGCTGTTTTCGGCGGCAGCCAGCTATTACATGACGGTATTTAATGTCGTCATCGGCTACGGAGTGGTGACTTCGGTGCTGACGACCGACACCGATCTTGCCCGCGAGTCTGTGGGCTGGGACTTTGTGCTTTGGTTGGGTGTGACGGCACTGCCGCCGCTCTTGCTGTTGTGGAAGTCGCGGCTGGATCGCAATTTGTGGCAGATGCTGGCTACACGAGGTCAGCGCCTGTTGCCGCTATGGACGACCGTGCTGGCGGTTTTGCTGGCGGTGTTGCCCTTGCGCCAGCTGGATGCCTACCAAGAGGCCAAGGCCAAGGCGGAGAATACCTATAGCCCCAGTCGTGCCGGGGCTGCCGCGCACAGCTACTTGCCCAGCAACTGGATAGCCGGCCTGGGTATGGTTGCTTATAGTCGTGCCAGTGAGGCGGGTAACACCGGCAAGCTGTTGGATCCGGCGACTGCATTTGAATGGAATAGCAGCCCGACACTAGACGATACCACGCTGGTGTTTGTAATCGGCGAGACCTCGCGCGCCAGCCATTTCGGGGTGCTGGGTTACGGGCGGGACACTTCACCGCGCTTGGCTGCTGAAAAAAATGTACTGGCCTTTCAGGGGCGCTCTTGCGATACCGCTACCAAGTTGTCACTGCGTTGTATGTTCGTACGTGAAGGCGGGGTTGCCGACAATGCGCAGCGCACCCTCAAGGAGCGTAATGTATTTGCCGTACTGAAGGGCTTGGGCTTTAGTAGCGAGCTGTATGCCATGCAGAGCGAGCTGTGGTTTTACAATAGCCTTAAAGCCGACCGCTATGCCTTGCGCGAAATGGTCGTGTCGGACAAGTTGAGCGATGGCCTGCGTGCTGATGACATGCTGCTGCTGCCGCAGCTGGAGCGCTCGCTGGCGAGGCATCCCAAGGGTAAACATCTGGTGGTATTGCATACCAAGGGTTCGCACTACCAGTACTCGCAGCGCTATCCGCGCGAATTTGCACGCTATACCCCTGAGTGCACCAGTATTGATGCCGAGTGCAGCAAGGCATCACTTATCAATGCGTTTGATAACAGTATTCTTTACACCGATCATGTGCTCGCCGAGGTCATCGCACGGCTGAAGGGGCGCAAGGCATTGATGGTTTATGTGCCGGATCATGGTGAGTCCATTGACGAGAACAGCCATTTTCACGCCACGCCGCGCGAAATTGCCCCCCCTGAGCAGTTTGATGTGCCGGTGGTGATGTGGGCATCTGATGCCTATCTTGCACAGCCCGAGGGGGCGCGAGCCTTTGCCGCCTTACGCAAGGCGCAGGCGGCGGGGCGGGTGCTGCGGCAGGAGGAGATATTCGATAGTGTGCTGGGTTGCCTAGGATATAGCTCGCCTAATGGCGGTATCAAACAGCGTAATAATTGGTGCGCTCAGCCGCAGCCGCCTGCAGCGCTGCTTCGATCTTGAGTGTAAGCATTCCATGCAGGGCCTTGGTGCCGGTTAGGGGCTGAAAAAGCCGTGCATGGTGTGTGCCAGTGCCTCGGCCTGTTCCCATTGCACCATATGCCCGGCATTGCTAATGGTCGTTTCTTGCAGTTGTTTGAAGCAGGCCCGGCGCTCGTCCAGCGTATCGAGCACCCCTTTGGCCATGGGGTGATCCCACATATCGCCGCCGAACACCCATTGTACCGGTGCGCTAATGCCTCGCCAGCAGGCCTTGGCTTCGTCCAGGCGGTACAAAACCGGATTGACGCCTTTGTGGCGCGGGTCTGCGCGGTATTGCACGCCACTCTGAGCCGGGCGTGTCAGCTGCTGTGCCATATAGTAGGCATGCTCTGGCTGCATGCGCGGATTGCGCCCCTGCAATTTTGTAGCCAGTTGGGCCGCGCTCTCCAGTTTGCCAAGTACGGGCTGCCGCTGCTGCTCCTTGAGCCAGCGGGCATAGCGCTCCGGCGCGTCTTCGGGCCGTGTCTGTGCCAAGCCAAAACCTTCGATCAGCATCAGCCGGGTAATTCGTTCGGGGTAAATGCCGGCATAGATGCCGGCTATCATTGCCCCCATGCTGTGTCCAGCGAGCATGACAGGCTGTGTCGGGCTGAGTGTGTTCAGTAGTGCATCCAGATCGGCCAGATAGTCCGGAAAGTAATAGCTGCCCTTGTTCCAGTCGCTGTCGCCAAAGCCGCGCAAGTCTGGTGCGACCAGGTGCCAGTCGCTGGCGAGTTGATCGGCAATAAACTGGAAGGTCGCTGCGCTATCCATCCAGCCATGCAATAGCACCAGCAAGGGCTTGTCGTCTGTTCCCCAGTGCAGGAGTCGGGTGTGGTGTTGCCCCAGTCGCAGGCTTTCCGGACGGGTAGGGTGGTGCGGGCTATACATGGTGGCTGACCCTTGGTGCTAAGACGGTTGTGTTAAATCTAATGGCATTAATGGTGGCGCAAAAAAACCGCACCTAGTGCAGGTGCGGTATCCGTTTACGCGGTCGGTGCTTAGCCTACGTTGTAGTTTGGTGCTTCCTTGGTGATCTGCACATCGTGGACATGGCTTTCACGCATGCCGGCGGAGGTGATTTCAACAAAGCCGGCTTTAGTATGCATGTCGGCAATGGTTGCGCAACCCAGATAGCCCATGGATGAGCGCAGACCGCCCATCAGCTGGTGGATGACCTGAGCAATCGAGCCTTTGTAAGGGACGCGACCTTCGATGCCTTCCGGTACGAACTTATCGGCGTTGGCCTCATTGTCCTGGAAGTAGCGGTCAGACGAGCCTTGCGCCATTGCGCCCAGCGAGCCCATGCCGCGGTAGGACTTGTACGAGCGACCCTGATACAGCTCGACTTCGCCCGGTGCTTCCTCGGTGCCGGCAAACATGCCGCCCAGCATCACGCAGTTGGCGCCGGCGGCCAGTGCCTTGGAAATATCACCCGAGAAGCGGATGCCGCCGTCGGCGATCATCGGTACGCCGGTGCCTTTCAGGGCTTCGGATACATTGTGGATGGCGGTCAGTTGCGGTACGCCGACACCGGCCACGATACGGGTGGTGCAGATCGAACCGGGGCCAATGCCGACCTTGACCGCATCTGCGCCTGCCGCAACCAGCGCCAGTGCGGCATCTGCGGTCGCAATATTGCCGCCGATCACGTCAACATGAGGGAAGGTATCCTTGACCCAGCGTACGCGGTTCAGCACGCCATCGCTGTGGCCGTGGGCGGTATCGACCACCAGTACATCCACGCCGGCGGCAACCAGTGCCGTGACGCGGTCTACCGTGTCGCCGCCGGTGCCGACAGCCGCACCTACGCGCAGACGACCCTGAGCATCCTTGTTGGCATGCGGGTGTTCGCTGGTCTTGATGATGTCCTTGACCGTGATCAGGCCCTTGAGCTCCCAGGCGTCGTTGACGACCAGTACGCGCTCAAGCTTGTGGAAGTGCATCAGTTCGCGGGCTTCATCGATGCTGGCACCTTCCTTGACCGTGATCAGACGCTCGCGCGGGGTCATGATAGAAGCCACCGGCTGGTCGAGGCGGGTTTCGAAACGCAGGTCGCGGTTGGTGACAATGCCGACCACTTTGCCTGCTTCGATGACGGGCAGGCCAGAAATCTTGTGCTGACGTGTCAGTAAAACCAGATCGCGCACCAGCATGTCGGGTGCAATGATGATCGGATCCTTAACCACGCCACTTTCATGTCGCTTGACCTTGGAAACTTCCATGGCCTGTCGCTCTATGCTCATGTTTTTGTGTACGATGCCGATACCGCCTTCCTGCGCCATTGAAATGGCGAGGCGGGATTCGGTTACCGTATCCATGGCAGCGGACACGAGTGGCAGGTTCAAGCTGATGTTGCGGGTAAGAACGGTAGAAAGGGTGACGTCGCGCGGCAGGACTGAGGAATGGGCCGGCACGAGGAGAACGTCGTCGAAGGTGTAGGCTTTCTCGATGATACGCATCTGGCGCTTCCTTGGCAGCAAAAGCAGATTATATAGGCTTATCGGCCTACTAGGCAAAGACTAGGCTTGCGGATTTTGTCTGCCGCGTGTTGCAAAGAGATGTCATGGGTGGACTTGTTGATAACGTACATATTAGGGATGGTGGTATGAACTTCAGGTTTTTATTGTGCAGCGTGGTATTGGCAACCGCCGCCTTGTCCGCAGGCGCAGATGTTTACAAGTGGAAAGATGCCAACGGGCGTACGGTTTATTCGGATAGGCCGCCATTTGGTGGGCCGGCGCAAAAGCTGGATGTGCGTACCGGTGCTGCTGTCGCGCGCGAGGCGAGTGCGCCTGAGGTTGGCAAGCCGGTCGCGCCTGCTGCGGCTTCTGCCGAAAACCTGCAGCAAGAGGCGGCCCAGCTCAATAAGAAGGTGGAAGATTACAATCGGCGTATCCGTGAGGATAACTGCACGCGAACTAAAGCCGCACTGCAACGGGCGGAAGCCGCCAAGCCGCGTAGTGAGGCTGTTGTGGCTACCGCGCGCAAGGATATGAAAGAGTGGTGCGGATCGTGAGTGGATTTGACGCTGCCGAGATTCTGAATGGCCTGCCGTCCTTGCCTGGTGTCTATCGCATGCTGGATGTGACGGGTAAGGTCTTGTATGTCGGCAAAGCCATTGATCTCAAGCGTCGGGTGAGCTCTTACTTTCAAAAGTCTGATCTAAGCCCGCGTATCCAGCTGATGGTGCGCCAGATTGCGGCGATTGAAACGACGGTGACGCGATCAGAAGCCGAAGCCCTGATCTTGGAGAATAATCTGATCAAGGCGCTGGCGCCGCGCTATAACATTCTGTTTCGCGATGACAAAAGCTACCCTTACCTGATGATTTCCGGGCACGCCTTCCCGCAGTTGGCGTATTTTCGCGGCGAACCCAAGAAGCCGCATCAGTATTTCGGGCCGTTTCCCAATGGCTATGCAGTGCGGGAAAGCATACAGATTCTGCAGAAAGTGTTTCGCTTGCGTAGCTGTGAGGATTCCGTATTTGCCAACCGCTCACGCCCTTGTCTTTTATTTCAGATCAAACGCTGTACTGCGCCTTGTGTCGGCAAGATCAGTCCCGAAGCTTATGCCGAGGATGTTTCCAGTGCGACGGCTTTTCTGTCGGGCAAGCAAAACGAGCTGATCGATCAATTGTCGCTGCGCATGCTGGCCGCCGCCGAGGCGCTTCAGTTCGAGATGGCTGCCGAATTGCGGGATCAGATCCAGGCGCTGTCACGGGTGCAGGAGCAGCAGTTTGTCTCCAGTAATACCTCGCGTCTGGATGTGGATGTGGTGGCTGCGGTGCGTGCGGGCAGCGTGGCGTGCGTTAATCTGGTCATGGTGCGTGGAGGGCGGCATCTGGGGGATAAGAGTTTCTTTCCCGTGAACGCAGACGATAGTGATGTGACCACCATGCTGGAGGCTTTTCTTGGTCAGCATTATCTGGCCGTGCCGCTGCCTGCGGTGCTGGTGATGAATCATGGCGTAGCGGAAACGCTGGCTGCTGCCTTGCAGGAGCGTGCCGGGCACGGCTTGCATATCGTGAATAACCCTATCGGCGAGCGGCGGGTCTGGTTGGAAATGGCCGAGAAAAATGCCGCTTTGGCATGTGCGCAGCGCGAGGGTAGCAAGGCCAGTCAATCCGCCCGCCTGTCCGCGCTGGCCGAAGTGCTGGAGTTGGACGGCGTAGCACGGCTAGAGTGCTACGATATTTCGCATACCATGGGAGAGGCGACGGTGGCTTCTTGTGTGGTGTACGACAAGGGCGATATGCAGCCATCCGAGTATCGGCGCTTCAATATCACGACAGCCAAGGGCGGGGACGATTATGCGGCGATGCGCGAAGCGTTGACCCGGCGTTACAGCAAACTGGCCGAAGGTGAGGGCAAGCTGCCGGACGTGTTGCTGATTGATGGCGGTAAAGGGCAGGTCGGTATTGCGCAGGAGGTGATGCAGGAGTTGGGTGTAGTACTCCCTATCGTTGGTGTAGCCAAAGGAGAGGGGCGCAAACCCGGTCTGGAGACGCTAATCCTCCCTTATTTGCAAAAGACGTTACAATTACCCAGCAATCATCCTGCGCTGCACCTCATTCAGACCGTACGCGATGAAGCGCACCGTTTTGCCATTACCGGGCATAGGGCGCGCCGTGCCAAGGCGCGGACGATGTCGACACTGGAAGAAATCCCCGGTGTCGGTGCCAAACGGAGGCAGCAATTATTGACCCGTTTCGGCGGTTTGCGCGGCGTAAAGGTCGCCAGCGTCGAAGATATTGCCCGGGTTGAAGGAATCAGCCGTAAGTTGGCCGAATTGATTTATAACGCCTTGCACTAAGAAAAAGATTATCCCCATGCCGTTCAATCTGCCGATTTTCCTGACCTGGCTCAGGGTTGCTCTGATCCCTATTTTTGTGGCGATCTTCTTTTTGCCGCACAGCTTGATGTCGTCGCATGCCGCCAATATGACTGGCGCTATTATTTTCTTCCTTGCTGCCGTGACTGATTGGCTGGATGGGTTTCTGGCGCGACGGTTGGGGCAAACCTCGGCATTTGGTGCGTTTCTGGATCCGGTTGCCGATAAATTGATTGTGGCTGCTTCATTGATCCTGCTGGTGGAGTTGGGGCGCACCGAAGGCTGGATGGCCATGATCATTATCGGGCGCGAGATCACCATTTCGGCGCTTAGAGAGTGGATGGCCGAGATGGGCTCGCGCAAGAGTGTGGCCGTGGCGACGATAGGCAAGCTAAAAACCATGGTGCAGATGGTGGCCATTTTGCTGTTGTTGTATGCAGAGCCGGTTTTTCCGTTTGTCAGTACGCTGGTAATTGGAAATATATTTATGGTTGTGGCGGTAATTTTAACTTTGTGGTCAATGGTTTACTATCTGCGCATGGCGGCAAAAGAGTTCGCGGATAAAAAAATGGATGCATGAAGTGTTGACAGTGCCGGGAAAATCCTTATAATTCGCATTCTCTTGAAGACGGCAACGTTAGCAAGACAAGAAATGTGATGCGGGAATAGCTCAGTTGGTAGAGCGCAACCTTGCCAAGGTTGAGGTCGCGAGTTCGAGCCTCGTTTCCCGCTCCAGGCAAATTTCTTGAATAAAAGTAAGTGGTTATGCGGGAATAGCTCAGTTGGTAGAGCGCAACCTTGCCAAGGTTGAGGTCGCGAGTTCGAGCCTCGTTTCCCGCTCCACACATAGATTGACCGGTTTGCGGGAATAGCTCAGTTGGTAGAGCGCAACCTTGCCAAGGTTGAGGTCGCGAGTTCGAGCCTCGTTTCCCGCTCCAAAATCGACAGTTTATGAAGTTTTACCCAATGCGGGAATAGCTCAGTTGGTAGAGCGCAACCTTGCCAAGGTTGAGGTCGCGAGTTCGAGCCTCGTTTCCCGCTCCAGTTTTAGAAATAAACGCAAGTTTGTTTCAGCCCCTTATGGCGGGGTAGCAAAGTGGTTATGCAGCGGCCTGCAAAGCCGTCTACGCCGGTTCGATTCCGACCCCCGCCTCCAATAAAAGCCCGTAGATCAATGATCTACGGGCTTTTTGCTTTTTAATCTAGTTTTGCCATATTGCGCGGTGATAGGCGTGACAGCGGGCGTTTACGCCTATGCTGGCTTGGGCCGTTATTTTTACGGCGGCGCAAGCAGGAGGGCTTGATTTTTACATGTAGGCAGCATGTTGGGTAAGTTCTGATTTTAATCAGGGTTTACTGATTGTGGTGCGAGTAAACTGGATCGGTTTAGCTATCTTGTTTACGCTGCTTTAAAAGGAATTGTACATGGCTGTCGATCTATCCGTCTCCTGGTTGGGTGTCCATATGGAGAATCCCCTGTATAACGCTTCCGGCGTGATGTGCCGTTCGCGTGAAGAGCTTGATGCGGTCGCGACCTCTGCTGCCGGTGCGGTGATCACCAAAAGCTGCACGCTATCACCGCGCGAAGGTAATCCCGAGCCACGTTATGCGAAAGCGCCGTTCGGTAGCATCAATTCTATGGGCTTGCCCAATGCCGGCTACGAATACTATCTCGACTATGCCAGAAATTATGACCACGCTAGCGGCAAGCCGCTGTTTGTTTCTGTTTCCGGTATGACGCTGGAAGAGAACCTGGTCATGCTGAAGGCGTTTCGCGATGCCGATCTGCCGTGTTTGGTCGAACTCAATCTTAGCTGTCCGAACTTGCCAGGCAAGGCGCAGATCGGTTACGACTTTGCGGCGTCCAGTCATGTGCTATCCGAAGTGGTGAAGGTGTACGACAAGCCGTTCGGTGTGAAGCTGCCGCCTTACTTCGATCCGGTGCATTTTGCCGAAATGGCCTCGGTGCTCAACAGTTTCCCGTCGCTCAAGTACGTCACCTGCATCAACTCGGTCGGCAACGGGCTGGTGATCGATATCGATAGCGAGTCGGTAGTAATCAAGCCCAAGGCGGGTCTGGGTGGTCTGGGCGGCGATTATGTGCTGCCGACGGCGCTAGCCAATGTGCGCGAGTTTTCGCGTCTCTTGGATGGTAAGCATGTGATCGGTTGCGGTGGCATCAAGAGTGGACGCGAGGCCTTTATGCATATTCTGGCTGGTGCGACTGCGGTGCAGGTGGGGACTTGCCTGTATGAAGAGGGTGTGGACTGCTTCGCGCGCATTCTGGGCGAGCTGGCGGCGATCATGGAAGACAAGGGCTATCGCACGCTGGCGGACTTCCGTGGCACGCTTAAAACGATGTAAGTTGCCGGCTGTTACGATTAGGCCCCGCGTGCGGGGCTTTTTTGCGGGTGTTCAGTGGCAGAGCAGACTGATCCAGCCGCTGATGAAAACGGCCAAGCCGCTGCCGCGTTGTAAGGGGTGATGCTTGAGCCAGGCTAGCATGGCGTTCTCCTTGAGTGGGTGACATGTGCGGGTGCTTTTTTGGGGTGTCAAAAAGCCAGCCACCATCCGGCGGCTGGCTGTTCCGTTACTTACAGGCCGAGTGCGCGGGCAACACCTGCGCCGTAGGCGGGGTCGGCTTGGGTGCAGTTGGCAATATGGCGCTGCTTGATTGCGATGTCGGCGTTGCCCATGGCGCGGGCGGTATTGTCGAACAGGCGCTGCTGTTCGTCTGTTGTCATCAACTGGAATAGCGCACGCGGCTGGCTGTAATAGTCGCTGTCCTCGCGATGGTTCCAGCGCTGTGCAGCGCCCGAAATCTCCAGGGGTGGTTCGCTGAAGTCCGGCTGTTCCTGCCACTGGCCGTAGCTGTTCGGCTCGTAAGCCAGTGTACTGCCATGGTTGCCGTCCATGCGCATCGCGCCGTCGCGGTGGTAGCTATGAAATGGACAGCGTGGTGCATTGACCGGGATCTGCCCGTGGTTAACGCCCAGACGGTAGCGTTGCGCGTCGCCGTAGGAGAACAGGCGGCCCTGCAGCATGCGGTCGGGCGAGAAGCTGATACCGGGCACGACATGGGCCGGATTGAATGCGGCCTGCTCGACCTCGGCAAAATAGTTGGCCGGATTGCGGTTGAGTTCGAACTCGCCGACCTCGAGCAATGGGTAATCCTTGTGTGACCACACCTTGGACAGGTCGAATGGGTTGAACGGGCAGGCTGCCGCCTGTTGTTCGGTCATGATCTGGATAAACATGGTCCAGCGCGGGAAGTCACCATTATCGATGCTGTCCAAGAGGTCGCGTTGTGCGCTTTCGCGGTCGTGGCCGACCAGTGCCTGTGCTTCGGCATCGCTCAGATTCTTGATGCCTTGCTGGGTATGGAAGTGGAACTTGACCCAGTGGCGCTCGTTTGCCGCGTTGATCAGGCTGAAAGTGTGGCTGCCGAAACCGTGCATATGGCGATAGCTGGCCGGGATGCCGCGGTCACCCATCACATAGGTAATCTGGTGTAAGGCCTCGGGCAGTAGCGTCCAGAAGTCCCAGTTATTGTTGGCGCTACGCATATTGGTGCGCGGGTCGCGCTTGACCGCATGGTTGAGGTCGGGGAATTTCAGCGGGTCGCGCAGGAAGAATACCGGCGTGTTGTTGCCGACCAGATCCCAGTTGCCTTCCTCGGTATAAAACTTCAGTGCAAAGCCGCGGATATCACGCTCGGCATCAGCCGCACCGCGCTCACCGGCGACGGTCGAGAAGCGGACGAATAGATCGGTTTTCTTGCCGATGGTGGAGAACAGTTTGGCACGGGTATAGCGAGTGATATCGTGGGTGACGGTAAAAGTGCCGAAAGCGCCGGAGCCCTTGGCGTGCATGCGTCGCTCGGGAATCACCTCACGATCAAAGTGGGCGAGTTTCTCCAGAAACCATACGTCCTGTAGCAGCATCGGGCCACGCGAGCCGGCAGTCATTACGTTTTGATTGTCGGGTACCGGTGCACCGGCTTGGGTGGTGAGTTTGTTCATCATTCGCTCCATCAGTGTTTATTGCAGCCAGATCAGGTTCGCGCATAGCTCAAACCAGATATCAAGCCAGTCTCTGTTGTTGTCCATCGTGGTGTCCTGCAGTCGATGGGGCGATTATGGGTTTTTATTATAGTTTTGTTAAATTGATTGTTTATTGGTGATAGTTAGTTTTTTGCTATTAATAAAAAAGGAGGCATAGCCTCCTTTGCAGAAAATCCGGTTTTCAGTCCCAGGGGACGTCGTTGCCGCCTTCGGGTGCAGGGGTATCTGTTCCCGTTTTTTCTGTGGCTTCGACAGGAGGGGTGGTCGCTTCGAGCTGCTCATCGGTCAAGCCATCCAGCGCTTCGATGAGTGCTTCCACGATATCGCCCAGTTCTTCGCTCATCAGGATGAAGGTGGCTTCGAACAGGCTTTCCATATCGTCGCCGGCGCCGCTGGCTTCTTCCTGCAGTACATCCAGAAACTGGATGCGCTTTAGTTGCAAGGCGTCGGTCAGGACGAAGCGCACGCGTTCGCGCCAGATCAGGCCCACACGGGTCACCAGCATGCCATTTGCGATGTGTTGCTTGATCTCCTCGCTGGTCAGATCCATGCGCGTGCAGCGGATAACGGCACCATTTTCAGCCGGATCCTTCAGCTCGCACTCGGCATCCAGCTCGAAGCCATACGGTGCCTCGCCATCGGCGACCCAACTGGTCATGGCCGTATGCGGTGCCAGTTTGGTGCGTGGCAGCGCCGCAGGGAAGGGCGGGAGTGCATCGCGCAGTTGCGACACCAGTGCCTCGGCCTTGCTGGCGGTGCCGCTATCGACCATCAGCCATTGGCGGCGCGTGTCCAGATAGGCGGTCAGGCGGCCGGAGCGGGTAAACGCCCGTGGCAACAGGTCATCGGTAATCTGTTCTTTAAGTTCGAGCTTTTCCTTGCGTCCGATTTTGCGCAGCTCGGCATTCTCGATTTCGCTGATCTTGGCATCGAGAAAATCGCGGATCACACCTGCGGGCAGCACCTTGTCTTCACGCTTGAGCGCAAGCATCAGACAATCGCGTACCGGGTAGACCGGGTCGGCCAGAAAGCCGGCCGGAGGGACCCAGCCTTCGCTGAACCAATCCAGTCCTGTGCAATGGGAAAAGGGGCGTTTTTCCAGTACTTCCGACAATTTGCCGGTAGAAGGAATCGAGTTTTCGCTTAAGCGATAAAAAGATAGTTGCTTGAACCACATATTTAATAGATAATGCTCGTCCTCTGAAGGCGATATTGTACCGCATCCCAGCGGGCAAAATTGCAGCTAGGGAAATTAAAGTTAAGAGCGGAGTGTGGCGCAGTCCGGTAGCGCACCTGGTTTGGGACCAGGGGGTCCAAGGTTCGAATCCTTGTACTCCGACCACAATTTTAATGTAAGTAGTTTCGGCGGAGTGTGGCGCAGTCCGGTAGCGCACCTGGTTTGGGACCAGGGGGTCCAAGGTTCGAATCCT
>NZ_JBOFOO010000329.1:0-4147 GCF_051659485.1 Craterilacuibacter sp.
GTCATCGGCCAGCGGGAATTTCTCGAAGGTAAAGCGTGGAATCTTGGTCACGACATAGTCGATGGACGGCTCGAACGAGGCCGGGGTCGCACCGCCGGTAATATCGTTTTTCAGCTCGTCCAGCGTGTAACCCACCGCCAGCTTGGCCGCAATCTTGGCAATCGGGAAGCCGGTCGCCTTGGAGGCCAGTGCCGATGAACGCGAGACACGCGGATTCATCTCGATCACGATCATCTCGCCGTTGTCCGGGTTGACCGCAAACTGCACATTGGAGCCACCGGTATCGACACCGATCTCGCGCAATACCGCGATCGATGCGTTACGCATGATCTGGTATTCCTTGTCGGTCAGGGTCTGGGCTGGTGCCACGGTAATCGAGTCGCCGGTATGCACGCCCATCGGGTCGAAGTTCTCGATCGAGCAGATGATGATGCAGTTATCGGCGCGGTCACGCACCACTTCCATCTCGTACTCTTTCCAGCCCAGAACCGACTGTTCGATCAACAACTCGTTCGTCGGGCTGGCTTCGAAACCACGTTCGCAAATGGCAAGGAATTCTTCCCTGTTGTAGGCGATGCCGCCACCGGAGCCGCCCATGGTGAAGCTAGGACGGATCAGCGTCGGATAGCCGACCTCGACCTGTGCCGCCAGCGACTCTTCCATGGTATGGCAAACGAAGGACAAGGGGCAGGACAGGCCGATCTTGGCCATGGCTTCCTTGAAACGGCCGCGGTCTTCGGCCTTGTCGATCGCGTCTTCGGATGCGCCGATCAACTCGACCTGGTATTTTTCCAGCACGCCGTGGCGCGACAGATCCAGCGCGCAGTTCAGCGCAGTCTGGCCACCCATGGTCGGCAGGATCGCATCCGGACGCTCGCGGGCGATGATCTTCTCGACCACCTGCCACGAGATAGGCTCGATATAAGTCACATCGGCCATTTCCGGGTCGGTCATGATGGTGGCCGGGTTGGAGTTGACCAGAATGACCTTGTAACCTTCTTCACGCAGCGCCTTGCAGGCCTGTGCGCCGGAATAGTCGAACTCGCACGCCTGTCCGATGACGATGGGACCGGCGCCGATGATTAGAATGCTTTGTATGTCGTTACGCTTGGGCATGATGCTCTCGAATTTTTATTTAGTATTCAGTTGAGGCCGGCCGTCGCCAGCTTGGCGCCGAAGCCCAGAAACATGACGCCTACGCCACCGCTGGCGGCACTGGCCAACCGGCGCCGGGCGCGAAAGGCGGCGGCCAGATGATTGCCGGCCAGAATCAGTATGGTCAGATAGGTCATGCTGCAAACCTGCAGGATCGCCCCCAGCGCGGCAAAAGTCAGCACGGGGTAGGCATAGGCCGGGTCGACGAACTGCACAAAAAACGACAGGAAAAACAAGATAGCCTTGGGATTCATCAGGCTGATGGTCAGCGCACGCCTGAACGGGCTTCTGGCATCGACCACCAACGCCGGGCTGTCGCCGGTCGCCACGGGTGTCCGCCACGACTTGACCGCAGCGATCAGCATGTGCACGCCTATCCACGCCAGATATGCCCCGCCCGCGTACTTGAGTACGGTAAACAGCAGCGGCCAGGCCTTGAGCAGACCGGCCGCGCCTCCGGCAGCGGCACACATCAGCATGGCATCACCGACAAACACTCCGCATGCGCCGGCAAAACCGGCACGTATCCCCTTCTGGCCGGCAACCGATAGCACATACAGCGAATTCGGCCCCGGTAGCAGGATGATGAAAATCGTCCCGACAAGGTAGGTCAGCGGATCGGTAATGCCCAGCATCTCAGTCTCCTGTTGCAGCCATTCAGGCCTGCTCGTCCATCGCAGTGATAAAGCGGTCGAACAGATAGGCGACATCATTCGGCCCGGGGCTTGCCTCCGGGTGCCCCTGGAAGGAGAACGCCGGCCTGTCGGTCAGTGCGATGCCCTGTACCGTCCCGTCAAACAGCGAACGGTGGGTAATGCGCACATTGGCCGGCAGACTGGTCTCGTCGACCTGAAAACCATGGTTCTGGCTGGTAATCATCACCCGGCCGGAGTCGAGATCCTGCACCGGATGATTGGCGCCATGGTGGCCGAACTTCATCTTGCTGGTCTTGCCGCCGGCAGCCAGACCCAGGAGCTGGTGCCCCAGGCAGATGCCGAATACCGGAGTGCGGGTTTCCAGAATTTCGCGAATGGCGGTGATGGCATAGTCGCAAGGCTCGGGATCGCCCGGGCCGTTGGACAGAAATACGCCATGAGGATTGAGCGCCAGTACATCGCACGCAGGCGTCTTGGCCGGCACGACCGTCAGCTTGCAGCCACGTTCGGCCAGCATGCGCAGGATGTTGTGCTTGACGCCGAAATCATAAGCCACCACGTGATAACGCGGCTCGGTCTGCTCGGTATAACCTGCGCCCAGACGCCACTCGCGGGTCGTCCACTTGTAAGCGGCCTCGCAACTGACCACCTGCGCCAGATCCTGGCCCGCCATCGAGCCGAAGCCCTTAGCCAGTTCGATTGCACGCGCCTCGTCGATGTCGCCGGCCATGATGCAGCCGGCCTGAGCCCCGCCTTCGCGCAGGATGCGGGTGAGTTTGCGGGTATCGATATCGGCAATGGCAACCGTGTTATTGGCTTTGAGGTAGTCGGACAGCGACACCTCGGCGCGGAAGTTGCTATGCAGCAGCGGCAGGTCGCGGATGATCAGGCCGGATGCAAAAACGGCGCCGGATTCGGCGTCTTCCGAATTGGCGCCGACATTACCGATATGGGGATAAGTCAGGGTAACAATTTGTTTGGTGTAAGACGGGTCTGTCAGAATTTCCTGATAACCGGTCATGGCGGTATTAAACACCACCTCGCCGACAGTATGGCCGACTGCACCGATCGCGGTACCCTTGAAGACGGTGCCGTCAGCGAGGGCAAGAATTGCGGGTACGGTAGACACAGGCTAGCTCCTGAATGATGGTTGCAGATTCTTTATCGTTTTTATGTAGATAACGGGACCCAGCTTTAAGCTTGTCCCGTTTGGTTAAACCTGTGCATCATACCCATATTGCATCGCAATACGCAAGCATCAAACGCCGGACTGTGCCCGCCAGTTTATCGAATAGGGGCCGGAAGGCAGCCCCAGCATCAGCATCAAAGGCCGCAAGGCCGCATAGTTTTCAGCATCGCTACTGGCCGATCCGCCGAAATCGGGCAGGCGCCCCGGCTGCCATTGCCCCTGCCCGTCTATCTGCAAGGGCCCGGACAAGGTCTGTAAAGCGAGGCCCAGCGCCGGGCCCTGGCCGCTGACATTCAGCACATAACTGCCAAAAGGCTGCAGCCGCGTCAGCGGCGATGATGCCCCCAGCCAGCTAACGCGCGCACTGCCGCTAAAGCCCTCGCTCACCTGCCCCAGGCTGGCAACATCCAGCTGCAGCAAACCACCCAGCCGGGCGGCACGCCAGGTATCGGACAAACCGGCGAGCGCCGCCACCGGCAGTGCCAGCGCAACCTTGTCCAGCTGCCAGCCATCCGGCGTCAGACGGAACGCCCCTTCTCCGGCATCGGTTTGCAAAGTCCAAACCAGCGCGCCCCTGAACAGCGCAGTCGATTCAAAGCGCCAGCCTATGCGGCTTGCCGCCAGCACCGAGCCATCCTCGGCCACGAATACCGGCCGCCCCTGCCCCGACCATACGGTGCCGCTAGTCTCACTCAATACCCAGCGCGACTGGGTCAGCTGGGCTAAAGGCACCCCCAGCCAGCTGGCAGGCAGCGCGGCAATGGCGCCAGCCAGCACCACAGGCAGGGCCAGCAGTATTTTCCAGCGCCGCTTCATGCGACACCACCGGCATGCACCAGCACCGCATCCAGCTTGACCATGCCCGGCACCGCAGAAGCCGTGGCCTTCATGCGCTGCACCCGCACCTGCTGCAAAGCCAGTTGGCCGGCAAAGCCCAGCCAGGCATCAAACGGCACCTCGCCACTGATACGCACGCCCTGCTCGCCCTCGGCGGCCAGCTGCCAATGACCGGACAAAGGGTGGCTGCTGGCGGTGCGTTCGATCACGTTTTGCAGATCGGCAGCGCCCAGCGTGGCCACCAGCGGCTTGCGCTTGAGTGCTTCCGCCTCGCGCACCAGTTTCTGGTCGAATGCCAACTCGGCCTCCA
>NZ_JBOFOO010000330.1:0-1276 GCF_051659485.1 Craterilacuibacter sp.
TAACCTTTTCGGGCCAACTACCTACTTCTTCTAGCTATCGTACGATACATACTGAACAGAACAGAACAGAACTGAACTGAACTGAACTGAACTGAACTGAACTGAACTGAACTGAACTGAACTGGTAGAATAACATGGATAATATTAATATATTCCCATTTATTTCACTCAAAAACCCAAATTTCACACTAGATGCAGATAATATCTTGCGTGATTTTTTTTTCCGCAGGCAAGCACAATTCACGGCAGAAGAAGCCCACATCTGGCAGTGCATCAATGGCCGAGTGAATAATGCCAGCATTGAAGCCCGATATCCGGGGGCGCTCGCCTGCATCCACCGCTTTTATTCACAAGGCTGGTGCGAGTGTGTCGAGGCCTGCTTTCCGGAGGAGCGCCGAGCGGTACTGGTGATCGAACCGCATATGGATGATGCCGCCTTTAGCGTAGGCGGCCTGATGTGGTCAAGACGGATGGATTGCCACTTTACCATCCTGTCGATGGTGGGCATCAGCAACTACACGGAGGGACTGGGTTTTACCCCGCCACAACTGCATGGCAAAGACGAAGTCACGGCCTTACGCAAGGCGGAGTCTGCCTTGATGGCCCGCTGCATTGGCGGCGAACATGAAGTACTGTCAATGACGGACTCGCCATTGCGTTACCCACACACCCTCAGCCACGATGCCTGGCAGCCGGACTGGTTTACCCGCCACGCAGCGGCCATTTCCGCTCTTGTTAACCACCATGCAGACGAGGCAGAACAAACACAGCTTGAACTGTTCATCGAAGCAGCACTGGGCAGGCTTCGCTTTGAAGAGCTTTGGCTACCACTGGGACTGGGTGGGCATGTTGATCACGAACTGACGCGCAATGCCTGGCTAAATGTACTGCAGCGCAAGCATCTGAAATGCACAGTCTATTTTTATAGCGACGTACCTTACGTCAACCGTGCCGCAGCGCATCAAACGCAAATACTGGCCGCGCTGAACCGGCAACATGGCAAAACCATCAGCAACAGGCACGTCATAGATGAGGCAATGGAAGGTAAGCGCCGGCTAAGCGCCATTTACCGCTCACAATTCCAGCCCGAAGAAATCTGGCGACAAATCACGCAGGCTGCCACTGACGGAGCATCAGCCCTGCCCCACTTTCAGGAAACCCTGCACCAACTGGTCCAGCTTCCCACTCCGCTTGACTGCCGGCAGCTTTATTCGCGCAATCACATTGTCGAGCAACTGGGAAACAGGCTTATGCGATGGATAGCGCCGTACCGGAC
>NZ_JBOFOO010000331.1:0-2410 GCF_051659485.1 Craterilacuibacter sp.
TGATCTACGGCTGCATCCGCGACTCGGTTGCGATCAAGGCGCTAGACCTTGGGGTACAGGCCATCGCCACCAACCCGAAAAAATCGGTCAAGCGCGGCGAGGGCCAGCGGGATCTGCCGGTGCACTTTGCCGCCATCACCTTTACCCCCGGCGAGTGGCTGTATGCCGACGAAGACGGCATTCTGCTATCGGCGACACCACTGCGGTAAGCCATCCGCCGCGCGCATGTAAAAACGGCCGCAGCGCGGCCGTTTTGTACTGATGGCGATTAAACCGTCAGGCAATGCCCAGCATATCGCAGGCCACCGCCTCGGCAACCTTGATGCCGTCCACACCGGCCGACAGGATGCCGCCGGCGTAGCCTGCACCCTCGCCCGCCGGATACAGGCCCTTGACGTTCATGCTTTGCAGCGTATCGTCGCGCTTGATGCGCAAGGGGCTGGAGGTGCGGGTCTCGACGCCGGTCAGTACCGCGTCGGCCATGTCGTAGCCGCGAATCTTCTTGGCGAAGGCCGGAATCGCCTCGCGCATGGCCTCGATGGCGTAGGCCGGCAAGGCCGTTGACAGATCGGTCGGCGTCACGCCCGGCTGGTAGGACGGCACCACCGAGCCCATCGCAGTCGATGGCCGGCCAGCGACAAAGTCGCCGACAAGCTGCACCGGCGCATTGTAATTGCTGCCACCCAGCACATAGGCGTGCGACTCCAGCTCGCGCTGCAAGCGCATGCCGGCCAGAGGGTCGCTACCCGGAAAATCTTTGGGCTCGATATTGACCACCAGCCCGGCGTTGGCGTTGCGCTCGGCGCGCGAGTACTGGCTCATGCCGTTGGTAACGACACGGCCTGGCTCGCTGGCCGCCGCCACGACCTGCCCGCCCGGGCACATACAGAAGCTGTACACCGCACGGCCATTGCTGGCCTGATGCACCAGCTTGTAGTCGGCAGCGCCCAGCATCTCGTGACCGGCGTACTTGCCCCAGCGCACGTCGTCGATCAGCTTTTGCGGGTGCTCGATACGAAAGCCGACGGCAAACGGCTTTTGCTCCAGATACACCCCGCGCTCATGCAGCATCTCGAAGGTGTCGCGTGCGCTATGCCCCAGCGCCAGCACGATATGCCGGGACACAATCTCGTCGCCATTTTCCAGACGCAGGCCGCGCACCTGCTTGTTGCCGGCACCGGTGTCGTCCAGCAGCAGATCACTCACCTTGGACTGGAAGCGGATCTCGCCGCCCAGACGCTCGATCTCGGCACGCATCTTCTCGACCATACTCACCAGACGGAAGGTGCCGATATGCGGGCGGTTGACGTAGATGATCTCGTCCGGCGCACCAAAGCGCACGAACTCGGCGATCACCTTGCGCCCCAGATGGCGCGGGTCTTTGATCTGGCTATACAGCTTGCCGTCGGAGAAAGTCCCGGCCCCGCCCTCGCCAAACTGCACATTCGATTCGGGGTTGAGCTTGTTATTGCGCCACAGGCCCCAGGTGTCCTTGGTGCGCTCGCGCACCTTCTTGCCGCGCTCAAGCACGACGGGCTTAAAACCCATCTGCGCCAGCAGCAAGGCGGCAAAGATACCGCATGGACCGAAACCGACCACCACCGGGCGCTCGGTCAGTTCCTGCGGAGCACAAGCGACAAACTGGTAGCGCATATCCGGCGTCACACCGACATGCGCATCGCGGGCGAACTTTTTCAGCAGGCGTGCTTCGATGGCGGCGTCAAAATCGATATCGACGATATAGGTCAGCGCCATTACCGAGCGGCGCGCGTCGAAACTGCGCTTATAGACGGTAAAGCCGCGCACGTCGGCATCAGTTACGCCCAGACGGGCAATCACGGCATCGCGCAGGGCGTATTCGGGGTGATCAAGGGGAAGCTTGATTTCAGACAATCGCAACATGGGGAATGGGGGTCCTGGGCTGGGCGCGCATCACGGCGCAGAAGCCATTACAAATCAACAAGGTGCGCATTGTAAGAGAGGCAGCGCTTTCGCGGTAGCCACCGGCGAAAAAAACCGCCCCCTGCTATAGGCATTTACACCGATTGACGGCGCTGTTTGCGCCGGCGCCAAGCCCAGGCCGAACTCAGCCGCCATAAGGCGCTGACCGCAAAATAGACCGCAGGCGCCAGAACCAGCGCACACAGCACCAAGCCCAGCAGCAAGGGCTTACCCGTTGCACTCAGATTGTCCAGCCAGCTTGCCGATGCCAGCGTTGCGTCGCCAACAGAAGCCGGCTCACCCAGCAGAAATGCGCCCAGTCGATAAGCCAGATAATAGATAGGGGCAAAGGTCAGCGGGTTGGTCACCAGCGTAGACAAGGCCGCGGCAGCCACGTTGGCACGCAGGATAATAGCCGCCCCCACTGCCAGAATAATCTGGGCAAAAGGTGTAAGCAGACCGAAAAACA
>NZ_JBOFOO010000332.1:0-5012 GCF_051659485.1 Craterilacuibacter sp.
GCTGGCCAGCTTGTGGCAACAGGGGCGCGATGGCGGCACGCAAGCGCCACCGCCCCCCGTATGGCAGGGCGAAGGCCTGCTGCTGACACGCCCATTCATGGCGGTGTCGTCCCGCGCACTCAGCCTTGCCGGCTGCACCTTCATGACAGCCTGTGCCCAAGGGCTGAATGTCGGCGAGGCGGCACTGGCGGCACTACAGGCCGAGCCCGGCTGCGCCTTGCAAACCCTGATGGCCAGCTTGCTGCAAAGCGGGGCCTTTTGTGCCATTCAGCTCGATACCATAGAAAGAACATCATGAAGCGCAATCAAACAGCCGGAACCGGCCGCTGGCAGAGTGCCTATCGGCGCATCGCCCATCTGGCAAGCTGCATCGCCACGCCATCCGTCACCGCACTGGCTGCCCGCTTCGGCATCGCCGCCACTTTTTTTCTGTCCGGACGCACCAAGGTCGAGGGTTGGCTGACGCTAAGCGACTCCGCGCTGCTGCTATTCCGTGACGAATACCGCCTGCCGCTATTGCCCTACCCGCTGGCCGCCCATCTGGCTGCCTATGCCGAGCACCTGTTCCCGCTCTTGCTGGTACTGGGACTGTTTACCCGGCTGTCGGCGCTCGCCTTGCTGGCGATGACGGCTGTGATCCAGATCTTTGTCTATCCGGATGCCTGGCCGACCCATCTGACCTGGGCGGCGGCCCTGCTTTACCTCTTGGGGCAAGGCGGCGGCCGCCTGAGCCTGGACCGCCCTCTGGGCATAGACTGAAAGCCTCAGCCCAGGGCCCGCGCGACAAAGTGCTTAGGTACGCGGGTCTTGGGTACGCGCGAGCCGAACCAGCGCCGCACTTCCCAATCCAGACCGATGCCGTGCATATAGTTGTACAGCGCCTTGGTCAGCGCCTCGCCCATCAGCGCGTGATCGGTACCGGTGGGGTCGGTAAAACCGACATCGTTCTTGGCGAAGCTCACCTCGGGCAATGGAATCAGCTTGATGCCGTACTCCTCCGGGTTCTTGCCTACCGGCGAGTGTACGGTGCAGGCAAAGCGGTGGAAGAAGCCGGACTGGATGCAGCCCGCTTCGAACAACTGGCGCACATACTCCAGCGCATCCACCGTTTCCTGCACCGTCTGGGTCGGAAAACCATACATCAGATAGGCATGCACCAGCACCCCGGCCTCGGTAAAGTCGCGCGTCACCCGCGCCACCTGCTCGACCGACACCCCTTTTTTCATCAGCTTGAGCAGGCGGTCGGAAGCAACCTCCAGCCCGCCGGAAATGGCAATGCAGCCGCTTTGCGCCAACAGCTGGCATAGCTCGGGGCTGAAGGATTTTTCGAAGCGGATATTGCCCCACCAGGTAATCGCCACCTTGCGGCGGATCAGCTCCAGCGCCAGCGCCTTGAGCATCTTGGGCGGCGCCGCTTCATCGACAAAATGAAAACCGCTCTGCCCGGTCTCGGCGATGATGGCCTCGATACGGTCGACCAGCAGTTCGGCCGATGCGGTTTCGTAGCGCGAGATATAGTCGAGCGTCACATCGCAGAAGCTGCACTTTTTCCAGTAGCAGCCATGCGCCACCGTCAGCTTGTTCCAGCGCCCGTCCGACCACAGCCGGTGCATGGGGTTAAGCATGTCCAGCAGGCTGAGATACTTGCGTATCGGCAAGCCGTCCCAAGTCGGCGTACCCACCTCGGCAAACGGCACATCCGGCTCGGGGAAGTTCACATAGCGCACGCGGCTCTCGTCGCGCACAAAGGTGCGCACCAGACGCTCGCGCGAACGCTGGCCTGCCACATGGTCCAGCAGCGCCAAGAGCGGACGCTCGCCATCGTCCAGCGTGACAAAATCGAAGTAATCGAATACGCGCGGCTCTTTGAGTTCGCGTAGTTCGGTATTGACGAAACCGCCACCCAGCACCGTCCTGATCGCCGGATTGATGCGCTTGATAGTCTGCGCAATGCGAAATGCCGCATACACCGAGCCGGGAAACGGCACCGATAGCAGTACCACATCCGGCTGATGGCGCTCCAGCGCGGCGCGGGTCAGGCGTGCGAGTACATCGTCCACCAGCGTAGGGGCGCCGGCCAGGGCGCGGGCCAGAGGCTCGAACGTGGGCTGGCTCATCGCCAGACGTTCGGCGTAGCGCACAAATTCGAAGCGCTCGTCGGCCGCATCGCGCAACACATCGGCCAGATCATCCAGATATAAGGTCGCGTAATGGCGCGCACGATCGGTGCTGCCCAATGCGCCAAAGGCCCAGGTCAGCGGGTCTTCATCCGGATACTCGGGGTCGATATAGGCATTGATCGTGGCAAAACGCTGCCCTTCGGGCAAAAAGCTGCGGCTGGCAATACGGTGGGCGATGGTCGGATCGCTGCCCTGTAAAAAGGCCAGCGCCGGCGCGATGGTCGTGTCGTAGGCGTCGTACTGTTCCAGAAAATGCCGCACCTGTGCGCTGCGCTTTTTCGCCGGCAGCTTCTGTGCCGCATCGCGCAAGGCGGCCAGGCCCTGGCGCGAAAACAGTTCCAGCACCAGCGCCAGCGCCAGATCTTCCTGCACGGCAGCGAAGCCCTGCTGGCGCAAGAAGCCGGTGAGATAGGCGGTGGACGGATATGGAGTATTAAGCTGGGTCATCGGCGGGATGATGGACAGCACGCGCGGGCGGTTCGGCATATCGTTCAAGGCAGGCTTTGGTTTGTGGCGCGGCAACACCGCAAGGGCGGCAATTTTAGCGCCTGATGCGCCGGAACGCGAAGCGAATCCTCTGCCAATGACAATGATGGGTAGCGCTGGCCACAAGTCATGCTTTGAGACTAGGATGTTGGCCACCCGCTTTACATCAAGGAAGACCCTCATGATCAAGTCGCGTGCCGCTATTGCCTGGGCTGCCCAACGCCCGCTGGAAATCGAACTGGTGGATGTAGAAGGCCCCAAAGCCGGAGAAGTACTGCTGCGCATGGTGGCCAGCGGTGTGTGCCACACCGATGCCTACACCCTGTCCGGTGCCGACCCGGAAGGCATCTTCCCCGCCATTCTAGGCCATGAGGGTGGCGCCATCGTCGAAGAAGTCGGCGCTGGCGTCACCTCGGTCAAGCCGGGCGACCATGTGATTCCGCTGTATACCCCCGAATGCGGCCAGTGCAAATACTGCCGCTCGGGCAAAACCAATCTGTGTCAGGCGATACGCGCCACCCAGGGCAAGGGCCTGATGCCGGACGGCAGCAGCCGCTTCTCGCTGCATGGCAAGCCGATCTACCACTATATGGGCACCTCGACTTTCTCCGAATACACGGTGTTGCCGGAAATCGCCGTCGCCAAGATCAACAAGGCCGCGCCGCTGGAAAAAGTGTGCCTGCTGGGCTGCGGCGTCACCACCGGCATGGGCGCGGTACTCAATACCGCCAAGGTTGAAGCCGGCGCCACGGTCGCCATCTTCGGGCTGGGCGGCATCGGGCTGTCGGCCATCATCGGTGCGGTCATGGCCGGTGCCAGCCGCATCATCGCCATCGATATCAATCCGGCAAAATTCGAGATTGCCCGGCAACTGGGCGCCACCGACATCATCAACCCGCTGGACTACGACCGGCCGATCCAGGAAGTGATCGTGGACATGACCGATGGCGGCGTCGACTACTCGTTCGAATGCATAGGCAACGTCAAGGTGATGCGCTCGGCACTGGAATGCTGCCACAAGGGCTGGGGCGAATCGGTGATCATCGGCGTGGCCGGTGCCGGCGAAGAAATCGCTACCCGTCCGTTCCAGCTGGTGACCGGCCGTGTCTGGCGCGGCTCGGCCTTTGGCGGCGTACGCGGGCGCAGCGAGCTGCCGGACTATGTCGAGCGTTATTTGAAAGGCGAGTTCGAGCTGGATACCTTCATCACCCACACCATGGCACTGGAAGAGATCAATACCGCCTTCGATCTGATGCATGAAGGCAAGAGCATACGCTCGGTGATCCATTTCTGATGCCGCCAAGGATAGAGATGAATACCCAACTCAACCGAATCTCCGAGCAGCGCTGCTTTGACGGCAGCCAGCAACGCTGGCGTCACCCATCCAGCACGCTGGGCTGCGAGATGACGTTTTCCATCTATCTGCCGCCCAATGCCGGCCACCATACCCCGGTGCTGTATTGGTTGTCCGGCCTCACCTGCAACGATGAAAACTTCGTGCAGAAGGCCGGCGCCCAGCGCATGGCTGCCCGGCTGGGCCTCGCCATCGTCTGCCCCGACACCAGCCCGCGCGGCGCTCAGGTGGCGGATGATGGCGCTTGGGATCTGGGGCAAGGCGCCGGCTTTTACCTCAATGCCGGCACCCTGCCCTGGCAATCGCACTACCGCATGCACGACTATGTAGTGCACGAACTGCCGGCACTGATATCCAGCCACTTCCCGCTGGGCAGCAAAAAATCCGTCAGCGGCCATTCGATGGGCGGGCATGGCGCGCTGGTTTGCGCGCTACGCAATCCCGGCCACTACCACTCGGTCTCGGCCTTCGCGCCCATTTGCCACCCCATGGACTGCCCGTGGGGCATCAAGGCCTTCAGCGCCTATCTGGGCGCGGAGCAGGACAGCTGGCGGGCATGGGATGCGTGCGAATTGATGGCCAGTGCCAGCGAGCGCCTGCCGCTATTGATCGATCAGGGCGAGGCGGACGATTTTCTAGCGCTGCAACTACAACCGACTGCCCTGCTGGCGGCGGCCGCCAAAGCCGGCACCCCGCTGACACTACGCATGCAGCCCGGCTACGACCACAGCTACTTTTTCATCGCCAGCTTTATCGACGAGCATCTGGCTTTTCACGCGCAGGCCTTGCAGCCATGAGTTATTGGGAACGTTGCCTGCACGCCGTCCTGTTCGAAGCCATCGCGCTGGCCATACTGATCCCGGCGACCAGCTGGATCATGGGCGAGAACCATAGCCTGATGAGTGTGGTCATGATCTCGGTATCGCTCACCGCAATGGCGTGGAATATTGCCTTCAACTATGTGTTCGACTATCTGGTGCCGGGCGAACGCA
>NZ_JBOFOO010000333.1:0-4672 GCF_051659485.1 Craterilacuibacter sp.
TGACAGGCCGGTATTCTGACCAACTGAACTACCACTCCGTTTTAGAGGCAACGGGATAAGCCCGTTGCCCGGCGACCCAAGGGCCGCCCGCGGCTTTTTACAGCGCGTCTTTCAGTGCCTTACCGGCACGGAACTTCGGTGTGCGAGCAGCCGGGATGGTGATGGCTTCGCCGGTCTTAGGGTTGCGGCCGCTACGTTCGGCGCGTTCGCCTACGTAGAAAGTACCAAAGCCAACCAGCGTTACGTCATCGCCATTTTTCAGCGTATCGGTTACGGCAACAATTACACCGTCCAGTGCTTTGGCAGCTGCAGCCTTGGAAATGTCGGCATGCGCGGCAATCGCATCAATCAGTTCAGACTTGTTCACGTTAAGTCCCCTTTCATCGTTCTTCGATATACGTAGTATGCGGCAAAACTGCCTGATTTATAGCAAGGCTGAAATCCTTGTGTCAAGCGGCTTCCGGACCCATAACTCCTGCCGGAGATACTGCTTGACACCAAGTGTTTCATGCACCTTTACACCCTTTTGAACGAGTTAAATCAGTGCGTCATGACGGACTGATTCTGCCCTGCGTCCGCTGATTGCGACATATTGGCAGACGTTGCATCCTCTGACAACGGCTCAGGCATCCTTTCCAGCGCCAATGCCAGCACCTGATCTATCCATTTGACCGGATGAATCTCGAGCTTGCTCTTGATATTCGCTGGAATTTCAACGAGATCCTTCACATTGCCATGTGGAATCAGTACCTGCTTGATGCCGCCACGGTGAGCCGCCAAAAGTTTCTCTTTTAGCCCCCCAATTGGCAACACTTCACCGCGCAGGGTGATTTCACCGGTCATCGCGACATCAGCGCGTACCGGTATTCCAGTCAGCACGGACACAATGGCCGTGGTCATGGCAACACCGGCAGAAGGCCCGTCCTTGGGGGTTGCACCCTCCGGAACATGTATGTGCATGTCGCGTTTTTCATAGAAATCCGGCTTGATTCCCAGCGATGCAGCGCGACTTCTGACTACACTCAGCGCTGCCGTGATCGATTCCTGCATCACTTCACCCAACTGGCCGGTGCGGATGATATTACCCTTACCCGGCAAAGCAACAGCTTCTATGGTCAGCAATTCCCCGCCAACTTCGGTCCAGGCAAGACCGGTCACCTGCCCCAGACGGTTCTCCTCTTCGGCCAGACCATAGTCAAAACGACGCACACCAAGATACTTATCCAGATTCTTGGCATTGACTGTCACTTTGCCGGCTTTAGCCTTTTTCTGCACCTGTGCCATCACCACCTTACGGCATATTTTGGCAATTTCGCGGTCCAGACTACGCACTCCGGCTTCGCGCGTGTAGTAGCGCACGATGTCGCGGATCGCACTTTCATGAATCAGCGCTTCGTCTTCACTCACGCCATTATTCTTCATCTGCTTAGGCACCAGATACTTGAGCGCGATATTGATTTTTTCGTCTTCGGTGTAACCGGACAGACGAATAATCTCCATACGGTCAAGCAGCGCCGGCGGAATATTCAGAGAGTTGGCCGTGGCAACAAACATCACATCCGACAAGTCGTACTCGACCTCGGCGTAATGGTCGACAAAAGCGTGGTTCTGCTCGGGATCCAGCACCTCCAGCAAGGCCGATGACGGATCGCCACGGAAATCTGCACCCAGTTTGTCGACTTCATCCAGCAGGAACAGCGGATTCTTGACCCCGACCTTGGCCATATTTTGCAGCACCTTACCCGGCATCGAGCCGATATAGGTACGGCGATGGCCGCGAATCTCGGCTTCATCACGCACCCCGCCCAGCGCCATACGCACGAACTTGCGTCCGGTGGCACGGGCAATCGACTGCCCCAGCGAGGTTTTACCCACGCCCGGCGGGCCTACCAGGCACAGGATAGGCGCTTTCAGGCGATCAACACGCTGTTGCACCGAGAGGTACTCTAGAATGCGTTCCTTGACCTTCTCCAGGCCAAAGTGATCGATATCCAGCACTTCTTCGGCGTGATCGATATCCTTGCTGATCTTGGTCTTTTTCTTCCACGGCAGATCAAGCAGCGTATCGATATAGGTACGCACGACAGTAGCTTCGGCCGACATCGGCGACATCAGCGACAACTTTTTAAGCTCGGCGGTCACCTTGTCGCGTGCCTCCTTACCCATACCCGAAGTCTTGATGCGTTTTTCCAGCTCTTCGGTTTCGCCGCCCTCTTCCAGTTCACCCAGTTCTTTCTGGATCGCTTTCACCTGCTCATTCAGGTAATACTCGCGCTGGCTTTTTTCCATCTGGCGTTTAACACGGCCACGGATGCGCTTCTCGACCTGCAGGATGTCGATTTCACCTTCAAGCTGGGACAGCAAGTGCTCGAGACGGGCTTGTACCTCGAGCATTTCCAGCACTTCCTGTTTCTGCTCTATCTTGAGCGGCAAATGCGCCACGATGGTATCGGCTAGGCGTCCGGCCTGCTCGATACCTGCCAGCGAGGTCATCACCTCGGGCGGAATCTTCTTATTGAGTTTGACGTACTGTTCGAACTGGGTCAGCAAAGCGCGGCGCATGGCCTCGACTTCGGTCGAATCGGCAGGCTCGGGAGCAACCGGCGATACGGTCGCGACAAAGCAATCCCCTTCTTCGCGTACATCTTTGACGTAGGCACGCTCACGTCCCTCTACCAAGACCTTGACCGTACCATCCGGCAACTTGAGCATCTGCAGTACCGATGCAACCGTGCCAATTCCATATAGATCGTCAGGCGTAGGCTCGTCTTTGGAGGCAGAACGCTGAGCGACCAGCATGATCTGCTTGCCTTCGTCCATTGCCACTTCCAATGCGCGAATGGATTTTGGACGGCCAACAAACAGCGGAATAACCATATGAGGGAAGACCACCACATCGCGCAGCGGCAACAGCGGCAATGCGGTTTCTTCGTGAATTTCGGCGCTCTGGGACATATGTTCTGACCATGGCTAAATGGATATCAATAGAGCAGAAATGGGGGAATATATGCACATTTCAAGCACCCCGATTGTCAGCCCCAAATAAAAAACCGCCCTGATGGGCGGTTTGCTGTGCTTTACCGGATCAGGCCGACTGGGCAAGCCCGTCATCTGCCTCACGGAAGATAAACAGAGGCTTATCGCCTTGCTCGATGACCTTCTCGTCCACCACCACTTTTTCCACGTTCTGCATCGATGGCAGTTCATACATGGTGTCCAGCAGTGCGCGCTCGAGAATGGAGCGCAAACCGCGCGCGCCCGTTTTCCGCACCATCGCCTGCTTGGCGATCACGCGCAAGGCCGATGGCTGTAACTCCAGCTCTACGCCTTCCATCGCAAACAGCTTCTGATACTGCTTGCTCAGGGCATTTCGCGGCTGGGTCAGGATGGTGACCAGTGCTTCTTCATCCAGTTCTTCCAGCGTAGTGACCACCGGCAGGCGACCAATCAACTCCGGAATCAGGCCGAATTTGATCAGGTCTTCCGGCTCGACTTCCTTGAACAGGGTAGACACACTCTTACCCCCGTCCTTGGAGGACACTTCGGCACCAAAACCAATTCCGCCCTTTTCCGAACGACGGCGGATAATCTTCTCCAGCCCGTCAAACGCACCACCACACACAAACAGAATATTGGTGGTATCGATCTGGATGAATTCCTGGTTCGGATGCTTGCGACCGCCCTGTGGCGGAATGGAAGCGACCGTGCCCTCGATCAGTTTGAGCAGGGCCTGCTGCACGCCCTCACCCGAAACATCACGGGTAATGGACGGGTTTTCCGACTTGCGCGAGATCTTGTCGATTTCGTCGATATAAACGATACCGCGCTGTGCCTTTTCCACATCGTAGTCGCACTTTTGCAGCAACTTCTGAATGATGTGTTCTACATCCTCGCCCACATAACCGGCTTCGGTCAGCGTGGTCGCATCCGCAATCACAAAAGGGACATCCAGCAGTTTGGCCAGCGTCTGTGCCAGCAGGGTTTTGCCCGAGCCGGTTGGGCCGATCAAGAGAATATTACTCTTGGACAGCTCAACCTCATCCTTCACCACCGGTGCGTACAAGCGCTTGTAGTGGTTGTACACGGCAACCGACAAAGACTTCTTGGCCAGCTCCTGACCAATGACGTGCTGGTCGAGTGCTTCGCGAATTTCCTGCGGCGCAGGCAGCTTGCGCGCCTCTTCCACCTCGACGCCAGCATCGATCGATTTCTGATCAAGCTCCTCGAGGATGATGTCGTCGCACAGGCGCACGCATTCGTTACAGATGTAGACCTGGGGGCCGGCAATCAGGCGCTGCACTTCATGTTGGCTTTTGCCACAGAAAGAGCAGTACAAGAGTTTTTCGCCGCTCGATTTTTCAGACATGCATGCTATCCGTCAGCTTAAGCCACCACGTCCTTGCGGGACGTCAGTACCTTGTCAATAAGTCCATAGGCGCACGCTTGCTCGGCCGACATGAAATTGTCGCGCTCGGTATCGCGTTCGACCTGCTCAACGTCCTTGCCGGTATGCAAGGCCATCAATGTATTCATCAGTGCCTTGATTTTCAGCAATTCACGTGCGTGAATTTCAATATCGGTGGCCTGACCGGACAGACCACCGATCAATGGCTGGTGAATCATCACCCGGCTGTTGGCCAGGGCAAAACGCTTGCCCTTAGCACCCGCAGAC
>NZ_JBOFOO010000334.1:0-3551 GCF_051659485.1 Craterilacuibacter sp.
GTCAACAATGCACGCTATCTCGAATTCCTGGAGGAGGCGCGCTGGACCTTCTTCGAAGAGAAGGCGGATCTGCCGGCGTTTTTGCAGTCCGGGCTGGCGCTGATTGTGGTCAATATCAATATCGACTACCGGCATGCGGCAACAATGGGCGACGAACTGGCCATCGAAACGTCGGTCAAGTCTGTCGGTAACCGTTCTGCCGTCATGCACCAGCGTGTGGCGCTGGCTGCCAGCGGCAAGCTGGTCGCCGAGGCGGATGTGACGTTTGTTGCCTACCACAGCCGTCAGGGCAAGGCGGTGGCAATTGATGGCGACTTGCTGGCGCTGTTGCAGGGTCTGCAGCAGGACGAGGTGGCTGCATGATTAAAAAGGTACTGGCTGCCGCCGTCTTGGGCGGCGTGTTGCTGCTGGCTTATCTGGCGCTGGAGCGCAATCGGGCTCCGGAGTTGAGCTACCGCACCTTGTCCGGGCAGACGGTTTCGCCGGAAGCGCTCAAGGGCAAGGTGGTACTGGTTAATTTCTGGGCGACCAGCTGTCCTGGCTGCATCGAAGAAATGCCGCATATGCAGAAAATGTACCGCGAGTATGCTGCCAAGGGATTTGAGACCATTGCGGTCGCGATGAATTACGATCCGCCCAATTATGTGCAGGCCTATGTCGAAAAGAATGCACTGCCATTTCCGGTCGTGCTCGATACTGACGGCAGTATCGCCAAGGCTTTTGGTGATGTTGCGCTGACGCCGACCACATTTTTGATCGACAGGGATGGCAATATCGTCAAGCGCTATGTCGGGATAATGAACTTCGACGAGGTCAAGAAGCTGATCATGCAGAGCCTATAGCCTGTGTATGTCGCAATAAAAAACCCGCTCGCGAGCGGGTTTTTTGATGGCAGGGAGATGCTTATTCTTCCAGCTGCTTGCGGGTAAAACGTACCCCCAGCTGCTTAAGCTTTCGGTAAAGGTGGGTCCGTTCCAGCCCGACCTTTTGTGCGACCCGGCTCATATTGCCGTTTTCCAGCGCGATATGATGCTCGAAATAGCGTCGTTCCAGCTGTTCGCGCAGCTCCCGCAGCGGCAGGGTAAAGTCGAATCCGCTTTCTGCAGCCGGTTTGTCATGGCGGAACTGGGACAGCACCTTGTTGACCTCGGGCGCATCAATGCTATCCGCTTCCGCCGTCAGCGCCAGGCTCTTGATAATGCCTCGTAGCTGTTCCAGATTACCCGGCCATTCGTATTGGCGCAGGGCATTCAGTGCCGAGGTTGTCAGCTTGCGTGCCGGAACCTGCTTGGACTCGACCAGTTCGGTTAACAGCTGTTCTGCGATCAGCATGATGTCTTCGGCGTGATCGCGTAGCGGCGGAATGGGGATGATCACACTGGACAGCGCGGTCAGCAGGCGATTGTCGCACTCGGGGTCGACCAGCAGTTCCTGTAGCGGGCGGCTGCAGGAACATACCAAGCGGACGTTGAAGCGATCCAGCTTGGACAGCAAAAACAGCAGGCCCTGCTGGATGCGGCGGTTGTACTGACCGATTTCGGATAAATACAGTACGCCGTTATTGGCTTTTTGCAGCAGTTCCAGCGGTGCGTCGGCCAGTTGCTCGGGCTTGGCCGGTGTCACCCACGGGGCGCTGCCGTGATGGAAAAAACGGGCGACCAGCTCGAAACCGGCACCCGGTTCACCGGTCAGTAATACCGGCGACTTGACCTTGGAGACGCGCTCAAGCTGGCGTTTGAGTTCATAAATGGGTTCGCTCTTGCCCAGTTTGTCCAGATTGAGCGAGGTATTGGCCTGCATGTCGCCATATTTGAGCGCGCGCTGTACGGTAGACAGCAGCTTTTGCAGGGCGATCGGTTTTTCCAGAAAGTCGAAAGCGCCGATGCGGGTGGCCTCGACCGCCGTATCTATGCTGGCGTGACCGGACATCATCACGACCGGCATATTCAGCAGGCCTGATTTTCCCCATTCCTTGAGCAGGGTGACACCATCGCAATCCGGCATCCAGATGTCGAGCAGGACCAGTGCAGGACGGGTCTGACTTCTGAGTTGACGAGCCACTTCTGCATTCTCTGCCACCGCGACAGTATGGCCTTCATCCTGCAGGATTTCCGAGAGCAACTCCCGGATGCCTACTTCATCATCAACAATCAAAATATCGCTGCTACGCATTAACTCTCCAACAAGGGCAAGGTGATCAGTATGCGGGCGCCGCCAGTACTGGCATTGGCGAGGGTAATCTGACCTTGGTGCTCTTCAATAATCTTCTTCACGACAGCAAGTCCCAGTCCGGTGCCCTTGGTCTTGCTCGTCACATAGGGCTCGAATGCCCGCGTCAGGATGTCCTGGGCAAAACCAGGGCCATTGTCTTCTATCGAAATTTGAGCCTGACGCCCTGCGTTACGACTGCTAATGTGAATGATTGGAATGCCAACGTCAAGAACCGCATCTCGGGCATTCAATAGCAGGTTGTGCAGGACTTGCCTGAGTAAAGCGGCATCTCCCATTATTTTCAAAGGCTTAGCGCTGAGTTCTAGCGTGGCGGGGGTACTGCCTTCATACATGGTCAGGACTTCAGCGAGCACTTCATTCAGGTCTAGCGGCACGAGCTGGATACGCGGGGCGCGTGCATAGTCGCGGAAAGCATCGACCATGCCCTTGAGCGCCGCGACTTGCTTGATGATGGTATCGGTCGCGCGTGTCAGCAGGTCGGCATCGGCGCCTTCCAGTTTGGGCGACAGCTTCATGGCCATGCGCTCGGCCGATAGCTGGATGGGCGTGAGCGGATTACGTATCTCGTGCGCCAGCCGTTTAGCCACCTCGCCCCAGGCAGCATCGCGCTGGGCGCGAGCCAGCTCGGTAATATCGTCGAATACCGCGACATAGCCTCCATCCGAGCGCTCGGGTAAGCGCGAAACGCGGACCAGTAGCGTGCGGGAACCCTGAGAGTGGGCGTATTCGATCTGGCGCTGCCAGTCGTTGTGCTGGCTGGCCGCCTCGCCATGGATGACGTCTATCAGCGGCACCAGCGTGGGGGCATGTAGTGCCCAATCGGATAGGGCATGGGGCGCCAGTTCGGAAAAATCGATGCCTAAAATTCGCCCCGCGCTGCTGTTGGCTGCTCTGAGATGCCCCTGCTGGTCGATGGCAATCACGCCGGCGGTCAGGTTGGCCAGAATGCTTTCCAGGTAGAGCTTGCTGTTTTGCAGTTGGTGGCGGCTTTCGTCGGCCGTGTGGCGCGCCTCTTCCAGCTGCTGGGTCATGCGGTTGAACATCGAGGTGAGGATGCCCAGTTCGTCACGGCGGTATACCGGATGGCGTTTGGAAAAATCCCCCTGCGCCACTGCACGCGTGCCGGCCGCCAGCTCGGACAAAGGCGCCGACATGCGTTCTGAAAAATACAGGGCGAAAGCCAGTGCCGCGGTGATGGCCAGCAGGAACACCAGCAGCAGTGTCATGGTGTAGAAGGTTTTCAGCCCGTCACGCCCCAGGAGCAGCTGGCTGTATTCGGCGCGGGCGTCTTCGATCAGGTCGGCATCGCGCGCAATGGC
>NZ_JBOFOO010000335.1:0-4478 GCF_051659485.1 Craterilacuibacter sp.
TAATTTACCAGTCGAATGTATTTTTTTGGCTGTTGAAGTGTTGAGTTTAACCTCCAGTCGAGGTGTGAAATTTAGACTACAGTTGCTATCTAAATTGCTTTTTAGGGCCGATATGACCTAGATCAAGTAAACGGTTTGGGGGGAGTAGACGACGCCATCTGGGCAGCGTTATGATGCTGGCTATCAGAATTTAATAATATAACAACAAGATTAGTTTCTTTATCATTAACAAAATCACGGAGAACAAACATGTCTGCGGAAACTGAAAGCAGCACACCCAAGCTCAAACTTGGCGCACTGACTGCTCTAGTTGTAGGTTCCATGATTGGTGGCGGTATTTTCTCGTTGCCTCAAAATATGGCGTCCGGCGCGGGTGCCGGTGCCATCATTATCGGCTGGGCAATTACTTTTATCGGTATGCTGGCCTTGGCTTTTTCCTTCCAGATGCTGGCCAACCGCAAGCCTGAAGTAACCGGTGGTGTGTATGGCTATGCCCGCGCTGCTATGGGTGACTACGTAGGTTTCAACTCGGCTTGGGGTTACTGGATCTCAGCCTGGATCGGTAACGTTGCCTACTTCGTGGTGATGTTCTCCGCACTGTCGTTCTGGTTCCCGGCCTTCGGCGAAGGCAATACCGGGCTGGCCATTGTCTGCGCTTCCGCTTTGCTGTGGGCGCTGCACTTCCTGGTGCTGCGCGGTGTGCATGGCGCTGCCATGATCAACACCATCACCACGATTGCCAAGCTGGTTCCGCTGGCGCTGTTTATTGCTATCGTATTGTTCTCGTTCAAGATTGATACCTTCAATCTGGACTTCTGGGGTTCTGCCGAGCTGGGTACTATCGTTGACCAGGTCAAGAGCACCATGCTGGTGACAGTTTGGGTGTTCATCGGTATCGAAGGCGCGTCGATGTTCTCCGGCCGTGCACAAAACATGGCGGATGTAGGCAAGGCAACTGTGATCGGTTTCCTGCTGACCATCGCACTCTTGATCGCCGTATCGGTACTGTCTCTGGGTGTATTGACCCAGCCTGAACTGGCTGCGCTGAAGAACCCTTCGACCGCTTATGTGCTGGAAGCTGCCATCGGTACCATGGGCGCCAACATCATGAACGCCGGTCTGGTGATCTCGGTAGGTGGTGCTTTGCTGGCTTGGACTTTGCTGTCCGGCGAGACCCCGTATCTGGCGGCTCAAGACGGCATGATGCCTAAGATATTCGGCAAGACCAATGCCAACGGCTCGCCTGCTGCATCGCTGTGGCTGACCAACGGCATGATCCAGCTGTTCCTGATCATCACCTACTTCAATGGTTCCGTGTACCTGAGCCTGGTTTACCTGGCCACGTCCATGATCCTGCTGCCTTACCTGTTCTGCGCCGTGTACTCGCTGATGGTTGCCCAGCGCGGTGAAGGCTACAAGGCGGGCGAGTCTGCTGCCAAGGACATTCTGGTTGCTGCCATCGCTTCGGTTTACGGTGTATGGCTGTTGTACGCAGCTGGCCTGCAGTATCTGCTGCTGTCCATGGTTCTGTACGCACCAGGTCTGCTGTTCTATGTTTGGGCTCGTAAAGAGCAGGGCCAGAAGCCTTTCAACGGTGGTGAAGCCATTCTGGCTGCACTGATCGTCGTGCTGGGGATCTACGCCGCTTACGGTCTGTCCGTCGGTACCCTGTCGCTGTAATACATGTTTTATGCGGTGGCTGCATGATTGCGGTCACCGGAATTAACCAAGTTTTTACTCACTGCAGCCGCCGGTGGTGGCTGTAACAAACCTACTGATTGCTCTTAAGGAGTTTAAGATGTCGAAGTTTGGTGTTCATTCCGAGTGCGGTAAGCTGCACAGTGTGATGGTTTGCCGTCCAGGTCTCGCCCACAAGCGTCTGACCCCGGATAACTGCCATGGTCTGCTGTTTGATGATGTGATCTGGGTTGAGCGTGCACAAAAAGACCATGACTTTATGGTTGAGCAGATGCGTGCCCGTGGCACCTTCGTTCTGGAAGCCCACGAAGCACTGGGTACCGTGCTGGATGACAAGGCTGCCCGTAGCTGGATCCTGGACCGCAAAGTCAAGGCTGACAACGTCGGCATCGGCATGCTGGGTGATCTGCGCAGCTGGCTGGATGAAATGCCATCGGCTCAACTGGCTGACCACCTGATTGGCGGTATCGCCAAGCTGGATCTGCCATTCGATCCTAAAGGCCTGTTTGGCGGCTATCTGGATCACTCCGATTTCGTTCTGCCTCCGATCCCGAACAGCCTGTTCCAGCGCGATCCATCCTGCTGGATCTATGAAGGCGTGACGCTGAACCCTATGTACTGGCCAGCACGTCGTCAGGAAACCCTGATTCTGCAATCGATCTACCAGTTCCACCCTTACTTCGCTGGCAATGTAAAAGTATGGTGGGGTGATAGCGACAAAGACCACGGCCCAGCTACGCTGGAAGGTGGCGACGTAATGCCTATCGGTAACGGCGTTGTCCTGATCGGTATGGGCGAGCGCACCAGCCCGCAAGCTGTAGTTCAGGCTGCCAAGGCTGTTCTGGGTAAAGAAGGCGGCGCAACTCGCGTTATCGCTTGCCAGATGCCTAAGTCGCGTGCTGCGATGCACCTGGATACCGTATTCTCCTTCCTCGATATCGACCTGCTGTCGTCCTTCCCGGACGTTGTGGACGAAATCGTCTGCACCAGCATCTACGCTGGCGACAAAGAAGGTGAAGTCCGCTTCGAACGTCACGACGGCGTGCATCTGGTCGATGTAGTGAAAGAGGCTCTGGGCCTGAAAGACATCCAGGTTATCACTACCGGTGGTGATGCATTCCAGCGTGAGCGTGAGCAGTGGGATGACGGCAATAACGTCGTAGCTCTGGATCGTCGCGTAGTCGTAGCTTATGACCGCAACACCTACACCAACCGCCTGATGCGCGAAGCCGGTGTGGAAGTGATCGAGATCCCAGCATCCGAACTCGGCCGCGGCCGTGGCGGTGGTCACTGCATGACTTGCCCTATCATCCGTGATGCAGTTGAAATCTGATCGGTTGATGTGAGGTAGTAAGGCCAGCCGGCAATGCCGGCTGGCAATGCAGAGAGAGTTGTTTATTGCTCTGTATAAAATAATAAAATCGTTATGTGCTAAATAATTAATTAAGGGACAAATCATGGCTTTCAATCTGAAGAACCGTAACTACCTGCGTCTGCTGGACTTCACTCCGCGTGAAATCCGCTACCTGCTGGACCTGTCCCGTGACCTGAAGCGTGCCAAGTACGCCGGTAACGAAGAGCAGCGTCTGAGCGGCAAAAACATTGCCCTGATCTTTGAAAAAGCTTCGACCCGCACCCGTTGCGCATTTGAAGTGGCAGCCTACGATCAAGGCGCTCACGTGACCTACCTCGGGCCTTCCGGTTCGCAGATCGGTTACAAAGAGTCGATGAAAGACACGGCGCGCGTTTTGGGCCGCATGTACGATGCAATCGAATATCGTGGCTTCAAGCAGGACGTGGTTCAGGAGCTGGCCGACAACGCCGGCGTACCGGTTTACAACGGTCTGACCGACGAATGGCACCCTACCCAGATGCTGGCTGACGTGCTGACCATGATCGAAAACAGCGAAAAGCCGCTGTCCCAGATCTCTTACGCTTACGTTGGCGATGCACGCAACAACATGGGTAACTCCCTGATGGTTGTCGGTTGCAAGCTGGGTATGGAAGTTCGCATCGGTGGTCCTAAGGATCTGTGGCCTGAAGCGTCCCTGGTTGAAGAGTGCAAGAAAATTGCCGCTCAAACCGGCGCACGTCTGGTTCTGACCGATGATCCTAAAGTTGCGGTTGAAGGCGTTGACTTTATTCATACCGACGTTTGGGTTTCCATGGGCGAGCCAAAAGAAGTTTGGGCCGAGCGTATTGCCCTGCTGTCCCCGTTCCAGGTGAATGCAGAGCTGATCGCTGCTACCAATAACCCGAATGTCAAGTTCCTGCATTGCCTGCCAGCCTTCCACAACAGCGAAACTGTTGTCGGTGCTGAGGTTGCTGCTGTGTACCCACAGTTCGCCAATGGTATCGAAGTGACCGAAGATGTATTCGAAAGCAATGTAAACGTTGCCTTCGAGCAGGCAGAAAACCGCATGCACACCATCAAGGCCATCATGGTTGCAACTCTGGGTAACCAGTAAGTCTGTATGAAGGTATCCGGCTTGATGCCGGATACCGCATGGGTGGCGCTGTTAATTAGCGCCGCAATATGGCCGGCACAACCTTGCTTGCAGGTGTGCCGGCCATTATTCCTTGTACGAAAAAGTATTTCTCACAATTATTCGCTATGCGGCCTGTTATGGGACGCGTGGCAAAAGGACTGAATATGCGCGTAGTAGTAGCTCTGGGCGGTAACGCTCTGCAAAAACGTGGCGAAGCCATGACCGCCGACAACCAGCGTGCCAACGTCAAAGTGGCGGCCAAACAACTGGCTGCCGTGACCCGTCTGGGCC
>NZ_JBOFOO010000336.1:0-3471 GCF_051659485.1 Craterilacuibacter sp.
GGCTTGGCGGTGTCCCACAAATTGAGATCGGGGTCGAGCTGGCGCCCCAGCCCTTCGATATTGAGCAGGGTCTTTTGCAGCAGCACCAGCTGCGGCTGGATCTCGACATTGAAGCGGCGGCTGGTCTCGAACAGGCGCAACAGCACCATGCCGAAGGAGATCTGGCTGAGCGGTTTATCGAAGAAGGGTTCGCACACGGTGCGCACCGCCGCTTCCAGCTCTTCCGGGCGGGTGTCGGCCGGCACCCAGCCCGACTCGATATGGGCGGTGGCGACGCGGTGGTAATCGCGGTTGAAGAAGGCGAGGAAGTTGACTGCCAGATAGTGCTTGTCGGTTTCGGTCAGGCTGCCGACGATGCCGAAATCAAGCGCGATATAGCGGCCGTCGGCCGCGACAAAGATATTGCCCGGGTGCATGTCGGCATGGAAAAAACCGTGGCGGAACACTTGGGTAAAGAAGATCTCGACGCCAAAGCGCGACAGCTGCTTGAGATCGACCCCTTCGGCGCGCAGGCGCTCGATCTGGCCGATGGGTGTCCCGTCCATCCATTCCAGCGTCAGCACCTCGCGCCGGGTGGCATCGTAAAACACCTCGGGCACGACCAGCATGTCCGAGCCTGTGAAATTGCGCCGCAGCTGCGAGGCATTGGCCGCCTCGTGCATCATGTCCAGCTCGTCGTGCAGATACTGGTCGAATTCGGCCACCACCTCGCGCGGTTTCAGCCGCTTGCCGTCGGCAAAGAAGCGCTCGACCCAGCCGGCCAGCGTATTGAGCAAGGCCAGATCCTGTTCGATCACCGACTGGATACCGGGGCGCAGCACCTTGACCGCGACCTGACGGCCGCGACTGCCATCAGCCTCGCGCAGCCAAGCCTTGTGTACCTGTGCGACCGATGCGCTGGCCACCGGCACATCGTCAAAATCGACATAGATCTCGTCTACGCGCCGGCCGAAGCTCGTCTCGATGACTTCACGCGCCAGTGCGCCGTCAAACGGTTTGACCTTGTCCTGCAACTGCGCCAGCTCGTCGGCGTAATCCGGCGGCAACAGGTCGCGCCGCGTCGACAACACCTGACCAAACTTGACGAAGATGGGGCCCAGACTTTCCAGCGCCAGACGCAAGCGTGCCGGCAATGGCTGTTCCGGCTTGGGGCGGCCGGGCAAAAAACGCAGCAGGCGCGAGACAAAGCCCAGACGGGAATGGCCGGCAAAAAAATCATCCAGTCCGTAGCGATACAAGGTGGCAACAATTTTCAGGGAACGCGACAGACTCATTACGACGACTTTATGGTTGGAGTGGGGGGTGGGAGACGGGCTTCCAGTTGTGCCAGCCTTTTTTGCAGGCGGGCACTATCGTCGCGCAGGGTATCGACTGCGGCCACAAACTGCTCGACATCGCGCTTGCGCGCCAACAGCGGCACTTCGTCGCGGAGATGCTCGACCCAGCTTTCCAGCAGGCGGCCGCCGATCTCGCCCTTGACGCCCAGGGCGCTACGCACCAGCCGGCCCACACGGTGGGCGGCACTGTCGCCGACGATGCGCGACAGGTCTTCCTCTGCATCCCAGTGCAGGCGCGACAGCAAAGCCGCCAGCGATGAGGCCAGCACCCCGTCGCCATCAAAAGCGACCCCGCCCATGGCGGAAGGCTGGCCGCTCAGGCTAGACAAGACCACGCCATGGCTCAGCCGCACCGTGGCTTCGGGCTCGCCCTGACAGGCAGCAAGATAGCCCGCCTCGGTCACGACCCCGCTCACCGTCACCGGCGCCAGAGTGATCGCCACCCGCCGTCCGGCATGCGCGGCCAGCTCGGCGCGCACTTGCGGGTGCTGCCCCAGCAGATGATTGAATGCCAATAGCGAAATCTGCATTTACTACCCCTTGCTGGCCAGACTCAGCAATATCGTTCCGGCCACAATCAACACGATGCCCGCGGTCTTGGCCAGCGAAACGCTCTCGCCGAACACCAGCACGCCCACCAGCGCCACCGCCGCCATGCCCACGCCGCACCAGATGGCGTACACGATGCCGACTTCGAGGCGCTGCACCACCTGCGACAACAGCCACAGCGAACAGCCGTAGCCGCACAGCACCAATAGCGTCATCAGCGGGCGGGTAAAGCCCTCGGTCAGCTTGATCGAGCTGGTAGACACCACCTCGACCAGAATGGCGACACCCAGCAATAGCCAGGTCGGAATCAGCGCCAGCATCAGAATTTATACGCCTTGTGCAAGGCCACCACACCGGCGGACAGATTGTGGTAATCGGCCTTGCCGAAACCGGCATCCAGCATCATCTGCTTGAGCGTGTCCTGATCCGGATGCATGCGGATGGATTCGGCCAGATACTGGTAGCTGGCCGCATCGTTGGCGATCAGCTTGCCCATCAGCGGCAATGCCTTGAATGAATACAGGTCGTAAAACGGCGACAGCGGCTTCCACACCTTGGAGAACTCCAGCACCATCAGCTTGCCGCCGGGCTTGAGCACGCGCAGCATTTCCTTCAGCGCCAGATCCTTGTGCGTCATGTTTCTGAGGCCAAAAGCCACCGACACCGCATTGAAGTAGTTGTCGGGGAAAGGCAGCTTCTCGGCATCAGCCAGCGACACCGGCAGCATCAGGCCGGCATCCAGCAGGCGGTCGCGCCCCACGGTCAGCATCGACGAGTTGATATCGGTCAGCCACACTTCCCCGCTCTTGCCGACGCGCTTGGCCCAGCCGCGTGCCAGATCGCCGGTGCCGCCGGCAATATCCAGCACCTTGTCGCCCGACTTGACGCCGGAGGTGGTCAGGGTGAAATGCTTCCATACCCGGTGCAGGCCGCCCGACATCATGTCGTTCATCACATCGTATTTTTGCGCCACCGAGTGAAAGACCTCGGCCACCTTGCCGGCCTTCTCGCTCTCTGCCACGTCCTTGAAACCGAAGTGTGTCGTTTTTTCCATTATTTACTCCCTAAGCGCGCCGGCTGCGGCGAGGCGGTCCAGATAATTCTGCCAATTGGTCTCGTAATCCCTGCCCAGCAGGTAGAGATAGTCCCAGCTATAAAGGCCGCTGTCGTGGCCATCGTCAAATACGATCTTGAGTGCGTAATGCCCGACCGGCTCCAGCGCGGTGATGGCAACCTGCTTCTTGCCCACCTGCAGGGTTTCCTGCCCCACACCATGGCCGCGCACCTCGGCCGAGGGCGAATACACGCGCAGATACTCGCACGGCAGGGTAAAGCTTGCGCCGTCGTCAAAAGCGATTTCCAGCATCCGGGATAGCGTATGCAGCTTGATCTCGGTCGGGTTGGGGCTATTCGGTTTCAGGCCGGACATGGGCTCTCCAGTGTTGAGGGCAGGCTGCGTTCAGCTGTCCTTGCGCTCCAGCAGCATGGCGTCGCCATAGCTGAAGAAGCGGTATTCATGCGCCACCGCATGCACATAGCTGGCGCGCATCTCGTCGTAGCCGGCAAAGGCCGACACCAGCATCAG
>NZ_JBOFOO010000337.1:0-1585 GCF_051659485.1 Craterilacuibacter sp.
ACGCTGGCCGATATTGCTGCCGCCATTTCCAATGCCGCGGCCAATATCGAAAGTGTGGATACGCAGGACAGCTCTAGTAGTGAAGGCTATATCCATATTCATTTCCGCTTGCAAGTGAGTGATCTTGCTCATCTCGAGAAGGCGCTTGTCTTGGTGACGCAAGTCGCCAGTGTGATGAGCGCCGAGCGGGCGTGAGGCTTTTTTCCTGTTGCGGGGCGGGTGGGTGAGTGGATAAATCTCGACTTTTGCCTGTTGTTCCGGTATAAGTTTCAGCCCTGCGTGAAGCCCGCACTTTACGAGTACGTGCTGCCGATGGCCGAGGCCGAACCGGTGCATGCGCCGGCGGCAATTTTTTCGACCCATTGCAACACCATTTCTCTGAGTGAGGGGGTGATTTTTTCAGCCATTTGTCGTGCATGAGGCACATGAATGGCGAACTTCGGAATCCAGGACTTTATCAAAAAGGATTCCGTTGCTAAAATACCGGTTTTATCAAGCATTTAGCTTAACCAAGATTTTAAGGATCCCTGTCGATGCCGACTGTTCGCGTAAAAGAGAATGAACCGTTCGAAGTAGCAATGCGCCGTTTCAAGCGTTCCGTAGAAAAAACTGGTCTGTTGACCGAACTGCGCGCACGCGAGTTCTACGAAAAGCCAACCACTGAGCGCAAGCGTAAGGCTGCTGCAGCCGTGAAGCGCCACTACAAGCGCATCCGTAGCCAACAGCTGCCACCTAAGCTGTTCTAAGCTTTAGATACGGTTGATTTACAGAACCGCAGGCTCTGTCTGCGGTTTTGCCTTTTGTAGTTCCGCATTTCGGCGGCCGGCTTTATGTCGGCCGCTATCTCTTCTGAAAGCACGATATGAGCCTGAAACTACGTATCAATGAAGACATGAAGACGGCCATGAAGGCTAGGGATGCCGCGCGTTTGTCTGCTATCCGTCTGTTGATGGCGGCGATCAAGCAAAAGGAAGTAGACGAGCGTATCGAGTTGGACGAGGCTGCGATTGTGGCTGTCGTCGACAAGATGCTCAAGCAGCGCCGTGACTCGGTGACGCAGTATGAGGCTGGCGGTCGACAGGACCTGGCCGATCAGGAAAAGGCCGAAATGGCTGTGCTGGCCGATTATTTGCCACAACAGTTGAGCGAAGCGGAAATCGTCGCGCTGATTGAGCTTGCCGTTGAGGCCAGTGGGGCTTCCGGTATGCAGGATATGGGTAAGGTGATGGGGCTGTTACGGCCGCAACTGGCGGGGCGTGCCGATATGGCTGCCGTGTCCACGCTGATTAAAGCCCGTCTTGCCGCTTAAGGTGCGCGGATGATTCCGCAGGATTTTATTGATCAGCTATTGACCCGCGTCGACATTGTCGACGTGGTTGACCGCTATGTGCCTTTGAAAAAGGCAGGGCAGAATTATCTGGCCTGCTGTCCTTTTCATAAGGAAAAGTCCCCTTCTTTTACTGTCAGTCCATCCAAGCAGTTCTATCATTGCTTTGGATGTGGTGCCCATGGTTCGGCCATCGGCTTTGTGATGGAGTATCAGGGGCTGGGCTTTGTCGATGCGGTGCGTCTCTTGGCGGATGGT
>NZ_JBOFOO010000338.1:0-2940 GCF_051659485.1 Craterilacuibacter sp.
TATCGAGGTTGACCCCTTTAAACGCGACCCGATGGACTTCGTGTTGTGGAAATCGGCCAAGCCGGGCGAGCCGTTCTGGGCCAGTCCCTGGGGCGAGGGACGTCCGGGCTGGCATATCGAATGCTCGGTGATGAGCTGCTTCCATCTGGGCGAGCATTTCGATATCCACGGCGGTGGCGAAGACCTGCAATTCCCGCACCACGAAAACGAAATTGCCCAGTCCGAGGGCGCGCATGGCCACCAGTACGTCAACTACTGGCTGCATAACGGCTTTATCAACGTCGATGGCACCAAAATGTCCAAGAGTCTGGGCAACTTCTTTACCATCCGCGATGTGTTGCAGCATTTCGATGGCGAGGTGGTGCGTTTCTTTATCGTGCGTAGCCATTATCGCAGCCCGGTCAACTTCACCGACGGCATTCTGCACGATGCACGCCAGGGGCTGACCCGCCTGTACACCGCCTTGCGCGATCTGGATCTGCCGGCCTCTACCGCTATCGACTGGTGTCATCCCTATGCCGCACGCTTCAAGGCGGCGATGGATGACGACTTCAATACTTCGGAAGCGGTGGCGGTGCTGTTCGAGCTGGCCGGTGAAGTCAATAAGAGCAAGGATGTAACGCTTGCGCGCCTGATGAAGGATCTGGCCGGTTTGCTGGGCCTGCTGCAGCGCGAGCCCGAGGCTTTCCTGCAAGGCGGAGTCGGCGAGGAAGATATCTCGGCCGAGGCGATCGAGGCGCTGATCGTGGCGCGGCGCGATGCGCGTGCGGCGAAAAACTGGGCCGAGTCCGACCGCATCCGTGATGAACTGTCCGCCAAGGGTATCGTGCTGGAAGACAGTGCCGGCATCACCAGCTGGCGGCGTGCTTAAACTCTTTTGGCCTTGCATGGTGGCTTGGTTATCGTGCAAGGCTTGTCAAGCTTAGTTAAAGCGCGGATAATTCCCGCTTTCTCCAAGCAGTGCAGGCAAAACCCCTGTACCCGCAACCCAAGGAAATATGATGAAAAAAGAAATTCACCCGAATTACAAAGCGTTGTCCGTAACTTGCTCTTGCGGCAACCAGTTCACCACCCAGTCCACCATGGCCAAGGACGCGTTCGCGATTGAAGTTTGCTCGCATTGCCACCCGTTCTACACCGGCAAGCAGAAGATCGTTGACACCGCGGGTCGCGTTGACCGCTTCAACCAGAGATTCAGCAACTTCTACAAGCGTTAATCGCTGGCAGAATGTATGCAAAAAAGGCAGCCTCGGCTGCCTTTTTCATTTTCTGTTAAGCTGACGGCCTTTTCATTCCTCCCTTGGCCAGGCTCGCAAATGCTGACCTATACCCCGAATCAAGACCATACGGCACAAGTGCCGACCGAGCGGCCGTGGCTATTGCTGTTGCTGACCTTTATCTGGCTGTGGCCGGGCATACTCGGGCATGACCCGTGGCGGCCGGACGAGCCGTGGGTGACCGCTGTGGTGCAAGAGATGCTGGCTACCGGTAATTATCTGGTTCCCGCGCTCGATGGTCAGGCTTTTTTACGCGATGCACCGCTGTATTACTGGCTGGGCGCTGTCTTTGCCAAGCTATTTTCTCCGTGGCTCATGCCGCTGCATGATGCCATCCGTCTGGCCACGCCGTTTTGCATGGCGGCGGGACTCGCCTTTGCCGGCGGCGCCGGGCGCGAGCTGATAGGGCGACGCCATGGCCGCAGTGTCGTCCTGATTATGATCGGTTGTTTCGGTCTGATCGTCACCGGTCACGAGATGAACCCGGTGGTGGCCGGTTTTACCGGCTTTGCGGCTGCGTTTTATGCGCTGACGCTAGCGCTGCGTGCGCCCGCTTTGGGCGGTGCTGTGCTGGGTCTGGCCAGTGTCTGGCTATTGCTGGCGACGAGTGTGCTGGAAGTCGCGCTGGTGTGGCTGGTCGCGCTGGCTTTGCCGGTGTTTGCTGCATGGCGCAGTAAGCGCCATGCCATTACGCTGGCGATGGGTTTGCTGATTGCGCTGCCGCTTAGTGCGCTATGGCTGGTCGGCTTTATGGATGGACATCCGCTGGCGTTCAAGTTGTGGCTGGATCAGTTTGCGCTGGGTCCCTTTAATGGCTTTGGCCAGCTTAGCTTCTTTCATGAGCCGGGTTACTATCCCAAAACCGTACTGTGGTACGCTTTTCCGGCCTGGCCGCTTGCCGTGTGGACCTTGTATCGTGCGCGCCGTTTCGACCAGCCACGGATACAACTCCCTCTGCTGGCTTTTGCCGTCACCATGCTGGTGTTGACCCTGTCCAGCCGCCAGTCCAGCGAGTCGGCCATGCCTTTATTGCTGCCGCTGGCGATTCTGGCCGCTGCCGAACTGGACACCCTGCGCCGTGGCGCGGCGGCTTTCCTTAACTGGTTCGGTTTGATGACTTTCGGCTTGTTCGGGCTTTTAGTCTGGCTGGGCTGGCTGGCGATGAACTATGGCTGGCCTGAGCGGCTGGCTGGGCGCGCCCATTATTTCAGTCCTTACTACACACCGCATATCTCCTTGCTGGCGGCCGGTTTTGCCATGCTGGCAACGCTTTGCTGGTTGTGGGCGGTGACGCGCCGCCATTTGCGCGGGCGTCAGGCGGTCACCAACTGGGCGGCCGGGATTACGCTGTTCTGGGGGCTGGGTATGAGCTTGTGGTTGCCGTGGCTGGATGCGGCCAAAAGCTACCGCCCGGTGGTGGCGCAGATGATGGCAGCGCTGCCGGATAATGTGCAGTGTGTGGCCACAGCAGACAATAACCGCATGGCACGCCTGAGCTGGCAGTACTACGCCGGCCTGACGCTCAAACCTCATCCGGTTGATGCTGCGGTGCCGTGTGACTGGCAACTGGTGGTGCGTACCCGCGAAGAGGGCTTGGCCGAGCCGGGTTGGCAAGTGTTGTGGAGTGGCGGTCGCCCGCGGGATAAAAACGAACAGTATGGCC
>NZ_JBOFOO010000339.1:0-1173 GCF_051659485.1 Craterilacuibacter sp.
TGGATCATACCGGCCATGGGCGTCAACGGTTTCTGGGCCGCGCTGGTGGTCAGCCTGTCGGTCGCCGCCTTTTTCCTCGTCTGGTATCTGGCGCGCGAAAGCCGCCAGCGCCTGCGCCGCCACTATTTTGCAAAGACTACGGCATGAGCCTGCACTTACATCCCCTCGCCTCTCTCCAGCCCTATAACAGCTTCGGCCTTGACGTGCGCGCACAACACTATGCCGAACTGGGTGACCTGGCCGACCTCGCCGGGCTACTGTCCAGCGCAGCCTACCAGCAAGGCCCGGTATTATGGCTGGGCGGCGGCAGCAACATGCTGTTTACCCGCGACCATCCGGGCCTTGTTGTCCGCATGAGCACCCGCGGCATCCGCATTTTGCACGCAAGCGGCGACCACAAAATCGTGGAAGCGGCTGCCGGCGAAATCTGGCACGATTTTGTGTTGCGAACACTAGAGATGGGGCTATCCGGACTGGAAAACCTCAGTCTGATCCCCGGCACCGTGGGCGCAAGCCCGGTGCAGAATATCGGCGCTTACGGCGTGGAAGTGAAAGATGTGATCAGCGAAGTGGTCTGTGCCGACCTCGAAAATGACGGGCATGAAGTCGTGTTGCAAAATAGCGATTGCCGCTTTGCCTACCGCGACAGCATTTTCAAGCATGAAGCCGCCGGCCGCCTGCTGGTCACCGCCGTCCGCTTCAAGCTGGCGCACAAGGCGACACTCAAGACAGCCTATGGCGACATTGCCCGTGAACTGGAAGCGCAAAACATCCATGCGCCAACCGCACATGACGTCAGTCGCGCCGTGATTGCCATCCGCCAGCAAAAACTGCCTGACCCGGCCATTCTGGGCAACGCGGGAAGCTTCTTCAAAAACCCCATCATTCCCCGCGCACAGGCCGAGGCGCTACTGGCGCAACACCCCGCGCTACCGCACTATCCGGCAGGCGAAGACAAAGTAAAACTTGCCGCCGGCTGGCTGATTGACCAGGCAGGGCTCAAAGGCTATCGCGAGGGCGATGCCGGTGTACACGCCAAACAGGCACTGGTTCTGGTCAATTACGGCACCGCCAGCGGCAGCGACATCTGGGCATTGGCAGGCAAGGTACGCAGCACGGTACTTGAACGCTATGGCGTCACCCTGGAGCCGGAACCTATTGTGGTCTGAGACT
>NZ_JBOFOO010000340.1:0-3963 GCF_051659485.1 Craterilacuibacter sp.
GCCATGCCACCACCGGCCATGGTGGCCAAGGTGCGCACCACGCAGGTAGAAAACAAGCGCCTGTATAAACAACACCGATACACTTTATCGGCGCACAAGGCTGCCAATGGAACGGCACTTGCTAGAGACTGGCATCGACATCATCCAAAAGGCGGTTGCCATGGGAAAACTGACCACCCACATCCTCGACACCAGCCGCGGCCTACCGGCAGCGGGCATCCCCGTCATCCTGCTTCAGGATGGGCAAGTACTTGCCAGCGCTCACAGCAATGCCGATGGGCGGCTTGACGCCCCGCTGCTGGAGGGCGAGGCCTGGCGAAATGGCCACTACACTCTGCGCTTCTTGGTCGCAGACTATCTAAGCAAAGAGGGGCGTACCCCGTTTTTCGACCGGATTGACATCCATTTCGTCGTCGACGACTGTGCGCCCGCGCTACACCTGCCGCTGCTGCTGTCGCCCTACGGCTACAGCACCTACCGGGGAAGCTGAGCGATGACCCATAACCGCGCCACCATTCGCTTCTTGCTGGATGGAAAAATCATCGAAATCCACCAGTGGACGCCAACCACCATGCTGCTGCCGGTGCTACGCGAACAGCTCGGTCGGACCGGATGCAAGGAAGGCTGTGCCGAAGGAGATTGTGGTGCGTGCATGGTACTGGTCGGTCGCGAACACCAGGGGCAGGTGCGTTATCAAAGTATCAACGCCTGCATTCGACCGTTGGCACTGGTTGACGGCTGCGAAGTGGTGACGGTCGAGTCGCTCGCCCCCGCTGGCACGCCCCCGCACCCGGTACAACAGGCGCTGATCGACCATCATGCGTCGCAATGCGGCTTCTGCACGCCGGGAATAGCCATGACGCTGACCGGGCGCTACCTTGAAGAGGATCGCCCGGACCGGTCGCAGGCCCTGTCTTGCCTGTCGGGCAATTTGTGCCGCTGCACAGGTTATCGCCCGATCGTCGATGCGGCGCTCGCCATGGATGACTATCCACCCACGCTGCTCTGGAACAAGGGCGCCGGATGCGACCCGGTGCGACTCGCGGCAATCCGCGCGCTGGATGACGGCACCACCTTGGTGCATGAAAGTGGTTCCAGCATCCTCGCCGCACCCCGCACCCAAGCCGAGCTCGCAAGCTGGCTCGTGCGTCACCCTGAAGCCACCCTCGTCGGCGGGGCCACCGATCTCGGAGTTGCCATCAACAAGGCTTTTTTTGCCCCTGGTGTGCTGATTGCGCTGTCGCGCGTACAGGGGCTGGATGAGATCTCCACCGACACCGAAACAATCAGCATCGGCGGAACGGTCAGTGTGGCTGACGCCTTTGCCGAACTGGCCAAACACTACCCGGAACTGGCCGAACTGGGCGAGCGCTTTGCCTCGCCCCCCATCCGGCACGCGGGCACGCTGGCGGGCAACCTGGTCAATGGCTCCCCCGTCGGCGATGCGATTCCGGTCTTGCTGGCACTGGACGCGCAGCTATCGTTTGTGTCGGCGAGCGGGGGGCGGCGAGTCCCGCTGCACGACTTTTATACCGGCTACCGTCAAAATCTGCTGCGTGCAGGCGAGTACCTCGCTACCGTCCATGTCCCCCGTCCGCGGCCGGCACAACGCATCGCGGCATACAAGCTCGCCCGGCGGTACGACCAGGACATCAGTGCGGTCAGCATGGCGCTCAGCGCCCGGCTACGGGATGGCCGGCTATCGGACGTCCGTCTGGCATTTGGCGGCATGGCGGCCTACGCTATGCGACTCCCAGCGGTTGAAGCAGAACTGGAAGGTGCCGGTCCGGATGAGACCACCAGTGCCCGCGTCTACCACCTGCTCAGTCAGTCGCTTTCACCTCTATCCGACCACCGTGCCAGCGCAAGCTACCGCATGGAGGCAGCCAGCGGCCTGTTCAGGCGAGCGCTGCTGGAATGGCAGGGTAAGGCCTTGTGCCGGATTGATCATTTGGAAGCGATGCCATGAACGCCCCCCTTCCCCACACCAAGGCCTGCGTAGGCCTTGCTATCCGGCACGAAAGTGCGCACTTGCACGTCACCGGCCGCGCCCATTACACCGCTGACGTACCGCTACCCGCAGGCGCGCTGCATGCGGCAATCGCCTACAGCCCGCATGCGCACGCACGGTTCAGCACCGTCGATTGTGCCGCCATGCTGGAGGCGTCCGGCGTGGTCGGCGTGCTCACCGCGCGAGACATCCCAGGCCAGAACAACTACGGAGGCATTCGTCCGGACGACCCCCTGCTGGCCGAAGCGCTGGTTGAATACGCCGGCCAGCCAGTCTGTCTGGTGGTGGCTGACAGTCATCTGGCCGCACGACGCGCAGCACGCCAGCTGGCGGCTGACTGGCAGCCGTTACCGGCCATCCTCGACATCGACACGGCCATCGCAGCGCACAGTTTCCTGCTGCCGACAGAAACCCTCAGCCGTGGCGACACGGACGCGGCGCTGCTTGCGGCACCCAAGCAATTCTGTGGGCAGTTCGAGATGGGGGGGCAGGAACACTTTTATCTGGAAGGACAGGTCGCCGTCGCCACACCAGGTGACGACAACAGCGTCTGCGTCCACTCATCAACCCAGCACCCCAGCGAGATACAGCATATCGTCGCGCATGCGCTATGCCTGAGCGCCAGCCAGGTCACGGTACAGTGCAGACGCATGGGGGGTGCCTTTGGCGGAAAAGAATCGCAAGCTGCGCTGGTCGCCGCACTGGCAGCGCTCGCCGCCCGCCACTTTGGGCGTACCGTCAGCCTGCGTCTGGACCGCGACGACGATATGCTCATCACCGGAAAACGGCACGACTTCCGCGTGCGCTACCGCGCAGGCACCGACGAAGCGGGCCACCTGCTCGCGCTTGACGTTGAGCTGGCATCACGCTGCGGCTACTCGGCCGACCTGTCCGGCCCGGTCAACGACCGCGCCATGCTGCATATCGATAACGCCTACTGGCTACCGGCAGTACGCGTTACCTCGCACCGACTGAAGACACACACTGTCTCCAACACCGCATTCAGGGGATTCGGCGGCCCTCAGGGCATGCTGGCAATCGAAGCGGTCCTCGACGATATTGCACGCCAACTGGACATTGAGCCCTGGACGCTACGGCGGCGTAACCTGTACCAGCCGCACCAGTGCACACCCTACGGCATGAGCGTCGAAAGTGCGCCGCTCGCGACGCTGGTCGACACGTTGGCCGAAGACGGACGCTACGCAGACAAGCGCAAGGCCATCGACGCATTTAACGCCGCCAGTCCCTTCATCAAGCGGGGACTCGCGCTGACGCCGGTAAAATTCGGCATCTCCTTTACCGCCACGCATTACAATCAGGCCGGTGCATTGCTGCACATTTACACCGACGGCAGCGTGCTGATCCACCACGGCGGTACCGAGATGGGCCAAGGGCTGTTCACGAAAATCGCCCAAATAGTCGCAGAGGAACTCGGCGTCAAAATCGAGCGGATACGCGTAGCAGCAACGGATACGGCCAAGGTGCCAAACACCTCGGCCACGGCCGCCTCTTCGGGCAGCGACCTGAACGGGCAGGCGGCTGCGGCGGCGGCAAAATGCCTGCGCACCCGCCTGAGTGCATTTGCCGCGACCCGCTTTGGCGTCAGTCCTGACGACGTCAGCTTCGCCGATGATCAAGTTCTTGCCGGCATGCATGCACTGCCGTTCGAGGAGTTGGTCAAAGCCGCCTACTTTGCCCGCATTCAGCTCTTTGCGACCGGCTATTATGCGACCCCGGATCTGGCATACGAAAAAGGCAGCTTTCAGGGACGCCCCTTCTATTACTTCGCCTGCGGTGCCGCGATGGCCGAAGTGGCCATTGATACACTCAGCGGCGAGATGCGTACGCTCTCGCTGGACGTACTGCACGACGCGGGCCACTCCCTCAATCCAGCCGTCGATATCGGTCAGGTCGAAGGCGGGCTGATGCAGGGGCTGGGCTGGCTGACCATG
>NZ_JBOFOO010000341.1:0-1840 GCF_051659485.1 Craterilacuibacter sp.
GTACTGCTTTCCGGCTTTTCATGGGTTGTTGACCAGGCGCATGCCTTACTGTTGGGTCTGGCCGTATTTTCGCTTGTGACTTTGGGGGCTTTTCTAGCAGATCGAACATTAGGCTTTACCCGTCGTAACGAGCGTTACCAACTGTTTGCTAGCAGGGCTGAAGGCTTGATTGTCCTGAGCCGTTCAAGAAAGGTGATGGCAATCAATGGTTACAAGGAAATAGAGTTTGGCGAGGCCCATCTGTTGGAATGTGCGGCATTTTTTGATGAGTTACGGTTCGATAAACATAACGCCACTATGAGCGATTCGTTTTATGTGCTGAGGTTGAAAGAAAAATTACTTAGTCGCACAGTTTGACCTCGAAACATAAGCCGGATACGGTGGCGCGCACTATTTTTCAGGCGAATGGGTAACGAGTGTCACCACAGAACGGCACGCTAGACCTTGCCCTGACGGCAAGGTCTAGTCGGTTCACCTCCGCCGGAAATTTCAGCCTTCGCGTATTTCGAAGTCGTGGCTGATATCGGCCGTCTTGCCCAGCATGATGGAGGCCGAACAGTATTTCTCTGCCGACAGCCGGATCGCGCGCTCGACTACATCCGGCTTGAGATTGCGGCCGGTGACCACGAAGTGGAAATGGATCTTGGTAAACACCTTGGGTTCGGCGTCGGCGCGCTCGGCCTCCATCTCGACCCAGCAGTCCGTCACCTCCTGACGCGATTTTTTCAGGATGGACAGCACGTCGTAACTGGTGCAGCCGGCGGTGCCGACCAGCAGCAGCTCCATCGGCCGCGGCCCCAGATTGCGGCCGCCGCCTTCGGGCGCGCCATCCATCACCACGGCGTGACCGCTGCCGGTTTCCGCCATGAAACACACTCCGTCTACCCACTTCAGTCTGGCTTTCATCCTGTTCCCCTAACCCATAAAGATGCCGCGCACACGGCGCTGACAGCCCAAAAACCGGTGATATTTGCAGCCGTACCGGCTACCCGTACGGGATAGCGTATCACTTGGATTTGGGCTGACCAAGAATCACCGGTAAAATGCCTGGATTGTTTTATCAAGAAGCCATCATGCTGGTATTGGGAATCGAATCGTCTTGCGACGAAACCGGGGTCGCACTCTATGACCTTGAAGCTGGCCTTATTGCCCAGCAACTACATACGCAAATGGCCATGCACGCAGAATACGGCGGCGTGGTGCCAGAGTTGGCCAGCCGCGACCATATCCGCCGCGTCGTGCCGCTGACCGATGCCTGCCTGCAAGAAGCCGGCAAGACACTGGCCGACATCGATGCCGTCGCCTACACCCAGGGGCCGGGTCTGGGCGGCGCCTTGCTGGTCGGTGCCAGCTTCGCCAACGCGCTGGCCTTCTCGCTGGGCAAACCGGTGATCGAAGTCCACCATCTGGAAGGGCATCTGCTCTCGCCTTTGCTGGCCGAATCGCGGCCCGAGTTTCCGTTTCTGGCGCTGCTGGTATCCGGCGGCCACACCCAGATCATGGCGGTGCGCGGCATAGGCGACTACGAAATTCTGGGCGAAACGCTGGACGATGCCGCCGGCGAAGCCTTCGACAAGACCGCCAAGCTGCTGGGCCTGGATTACCCCGGCGGCCCGCGCTTATCGCAACTGGCCGAATCGGGCGACCCGGCGCGCTTTACCCTGCCGCGCCCGATGCTGCACTCCGACAATCTGGATATGAGCTTCTCCGGACTGAAAACGGCGGTACTGACGCTTACGCGCCAGGTCGAGGCCAGCGAAGGCGAGATCAACGAGCAGTCCCGCATGGACATCTGCCGTGCCTTTCAGGACGCCATCGTCGACGTGCTGGTGCACAAATG
>NZ_JBOFOO010000342.1:0-5804 GCF_051659485.1 Craterilacuibacter sp.
GGATGCTTCGTCAACGTACAGCAGCGCCTGCAGCCGCTCTTTGAGCGGCACATCTATATCGCTATTCAAGCGCCCGATAGCCTTGATAATATCAATAAAAGCACTATGAAATTCTGCTTCAGGCAAGTTCTGGGCAAGCTGCGTGACAGTGACGGTCGCCGCGTGTTGCGGCCCGGTGCGCCCCATTACCGTACCAATAAAAGCTTTAAGATCAAACATGTCGCACTGTACCCGCTGCGTTAGTATTGTTTAATTATCATAATTTCAATGGCCCCTCACTGCCAGTGAAAGTATAAAATTTACATAAGAAGACCCCATGAAATTGCGCTGCTTCCTATTTTTTTCTATTTTCCTGCCTGTTTTATCCCTGCCTGCCGTGGCGACCCCTTTGGTTGCACCACGCATCGGCGTGGTGTTGGGCGGGGGCGGTGCACGGGGCTTTGCCCATCTGGGTGTTTTGCAGGAGCTGGAAAAGCTGCACATTCCAATTAGCTGCATCGCCGGCACCAGCGCCGGCTCATTGATAGGCGGCATTTACGCCAGTGGTGTGCCATTGTCGCAGCTAGAGCAGACCTTTGCCAGAACAGACTGGGATCTACTCACTTCTGGCAAGCCGCCACGCGCCGATGTGCCCTATATCCGCAAACGGGAAGATACCCGAAACTATTTAGACCTGACTGTAGGTTTGGCTGATGGCAAGCTGCGCCTGCCTCGTGGCGCAATCAATTCGCAATCCATCGATCTTTATATCCGCTACCTGACCCGCGATGCGACAGTGGGCAGTTTTGACGATTTGCCTATCCCGTTTCGTGCATTGGCCACCGATCTGGAAAGCGGGGATGCCGTGGTATTCGACAAGGGCGACCTCTCCACTGCATTGCGCGCCAGTATGGCCGTACCTGGCGTGTTTGACGCAGTGAATGTAGGCGGGCGCATCCTTGTCGACGGCATGCTGGCGCGCAACCTGCCCATATCCGACATCAAGGGGCGCTGTGCCGATGTGGTCATCGCGATTGATGTGGGTGAACCGTTAAAAAAGAGTAGTGAAATCGAGAGCTGGCTGGATGTTCTTGGGCAAAGTATCAATCTGGGGGTTAACCGCAACGTACGTGAGCAACTGGCCTTGCTTGGGCCTGATGATGTTTTATTGCGCCCCAAGCTTGGAAACACTTCAGCTACGGCATTTTCCGACAGTATGAAAATTGCAGAAACCGGCCGTCAGGCGGTGCTGGATCAAGCTGAGTCCTTGTCGCGCTTCTCGTTACCTGCGCCGGCGTATCAGGCTTGGCGTAATAGTCTAAAATCCGGCACAACTCCCAAAATCAGCAGCATAGAAGTGCAAGACACCAATACCGTTAATCAGCAGGCGCTGCAGCAGAAACTCGCAATTCCAGAGCAAGGGACATCACAAAAAGTTTTCCTTGAAAAGCTGCAAACCGTATTTGCTGAGGGAGATTACGATAATCTGTCTTATACCTTGCGTCGTACGGAGAAGGGGAATATTGCGGCGGTCACGCCCTTGGAACGCAATAGCGGCCCCAATACCCTGCGCTTCGGTCTGAGTCTGGAAGGTGCCAGCGAGGGCGATGCCACATTTGCCCTGCTGGCCAGTCAGCGCCGTACCTGGATGAATTCTGCCGGCGGCACCTGGTTTAATGAAGCACGAATAGGCGAGAATCTGTACTTTGGCAGTGAGTTTTATCAACCGCTAGCCGCAACGTCACCCTTTTTTATTGCTGTCCATGGTTTTATCAAGGATGACAAGTATTCGTTTTATACTGCTGATCACCAGCGACTGGCTGATTTCAGTGTGAGCGAGCGTCAGATCGGTGTGGCGGGTGGGGTCACGCTGGGGAAATATGGCGAGTGGCGAACAGGCCTATTTCGCGGCAATCTCAAGACGGGCGTCAAGGTCGGCGCCCCCGAGTTGTTGCCAGACGCAGATTACTCGGTCGGTGGTATCGAGTCTACGCTCACTATCGACCAGTTCGATAATCCGCGCTGGCCACGCAAGGGTTACGCCCTGCGCTTAAATGCGCAAAGGGCTATTGATGCCTGGACAGATTCGGAGTTTTCCCAGTTAACCACCTTTGACAGCAATTTTGATTATGTCACGACCACCCCACAAGACCTGACCCTGCGCTTCACCGGCAAGTTTTCCGGCGCAACAGGCGACGATAGCTATATCGCACCCTTGGGTGGCTTTCTTAATCTGTCCGGCTATCAGAATGATGAATTGCTGGGGCAGCGTGCGGCACTGGCCAGAGTCATGGCCTACTGGCGGGCCGCATCCCTGCCTTCGGCACTGGGCACGGGTATCTATCTGGGGGGGTCGCTTGAGGCCGGCCGGATATGGGGCGACATGTGGAATGTCAAAAACAGTCGCTGGCTGCCGGCAGGCTCGGTATTTGTGGGTGCCGACTCGCTGATAGGCCCACTGTTTATTGGTGCCGGTTATGGCAAAGGCGGGCGCTTGATCGGCTATTTTTATCTGGGTGCTGATTATTGATAAACCGGGTATGGCAACGCAGGCACGTCCTTGCTCAGGCGGGCATGGGGGCGCTGCCGGGTAGCGGGAACGATCAGTGCTTGATCCTGCGCGCAAACGGGGGAGGCATGGTTTGCATACGGTTTTTTAAGGACAGTGGCGGGCCGCTGCAACAGTTGGCCGTCAGTACCGGGGTTACCTTGCAGGAGGTGGCGCGCCAGCACGACTTGCCTTTGCGCTGGCGCTGCGGACACGGAACCTGCGGGGCATGCCTGGTCAAGATTATCTATGCGGGTCAGCCGGCATCATTCGAACCGGTCGCCCGCGAGCGCAATGTGCTTAAACGCTTCGGCTTCGCAGCGAGCCCTCATGCATTATGGCCGGATGATGCGGATACCTGGCGTCTGGCCTGCCATGTAGTGGTCGGGGCGCATGATCTGGATGTCCAGCTGAAATCAGACTAAAACTCACTGCCGCATCGGTGGCAGATGCGGAAAGTCTGATCTGGCGCATGGTAGCGACTGCACTCTTTGAATAGGATAGCCGCCTGTCACCTCCACTTCGAGATTGCAGATGCTGTCCGACATCGAAATTGCCCAGTCCGCCCCCTTTATCCCCATCGCTACCTTGGCCAACTCGCTGGGGCTCGCCGAGCACGAATACGAACCCTATGGCCGCGACAAGGCCAAGGTCACGCTGGATACGGCACGGCCACTCAAGGGCAAGCTGGTATTGGTGACGGCCACCAGCGGTACGCCATCCGGTAGCGGCAAAACGACCGTCTCCATTGCGCTGGCACAGGGTTTGAAACAGCTGGGCGAGTCGGCTGCGCTGGCGCTACGCGAGCCTTCGCTAGGCCCATGTTTCGGCATGAAGGGCGGGGCGGCCGGTGGCGGTTATGCCCAGCTGCTGCCTATGGAAGCGATCAACCTGCATTTCACCGGCGATTTTCACGCCATCACCAGTGCCAATAATCTGATTGCCGCCATGCTGGACAATGTGCGCCATCACGGCGAGGTTGACCTCGCCGAGGTGTACTGGCGACGGGTCGTGGATATCAATGACCGAGCACTACGCCATATCGTGACCGGCCTTGGCGGGCCGGCACATGGCATTCCCTCGGACACCGGCTTCGATATCACCGCCGCCTCGGAAATCATGGCCGTGCTGTGCCTGGCTAGCGATGAGGCCGACTTGCGCCAGCGGCTGGATAGCCTGCTGTTGGGTTTGCGCCATGACGGTACGCCATTTTACGGGCGTGACCTGAGGATTACCGGCGCGTTGATGGCCTTGCTCAAAGAGGCCGTCAAGCCGAATCTGGTGCAGTCGCTGGAAGGCAATGCCGCCTTCGTGCATGGCGGGCCGTTTGCCAATATTGCCCACGGTTGTAATGCCCTGTCCGCGACGCGGGCGGCGCTGAGCTGTGCCGACTGGGCCATTACCGAAGCCGGTTTCGGTGCCGATCTGGGCGCGGAAAAATTCTTCAATATCAAGTGCCGCCAAAGCGGTCTCGCGCCGGCGGTGACGGTGCTGGTTACTTCACTTAAGGCCTTGAAGTGGCATGGCGGCGTAGAACTGGCTGATTGCAGTCGGCCCGATAGGGCGGCCCTCACGGCCGGCCTGCCCAACCTTTATCGCCATCTGGACAATCTCGTGGCTTTCGGCCAGAAAGTGGTGGTCGCCCTGAACCGCTTTGCCGATGATGGCGACGACGAAATAGCTGTCGTTAAGGCTGCCTGCCTAGGGGCTGGCGCCGCCGGGTTTGCCATTTGCGAGGGTTTTGCCAAGGGTGGGGCCGGGGCGCAAGATCTGGCCAGCGCGGTGATGGCCGTGGCCGACGATACAGCCGCAGTGCGCTATAGCTACCCGTCGGACGCCAGCCTGTGCGAAAAACTGGAAACCCTGACCCGCAAGCTTTACGGCGGTACGGGCATCGCCTTGTCGGCGGAGGCCGAGGCGGATCTGCAACGCCTGCAAAAATTGGGGCTGGACAGGCTGCCGGTCTGCGTCGCCAAAACGCCTTACTCCTTCAGTCATGATCCGGCACTACGCGGTGCGCCAACGGGATTTGTCTTGCCCATCGCGCGTTTGCTGCCTAATGCCGGAGCCGGTTTTGTGGTGGCCATGGCCGGCAATGTACTGCGCATGCCCGGCTTGCCGCGCTCGCCACAGGCGTATCACATCGAGGTGAACAACGGCTGTATCAGCGGGCTGGCCTGACCGGCGCTGTTTTGGGGAGATATTGCACTGCAGTAGTGCATCCGTATGGCCGGATTTGAATCGAAGCCCTGAGGCAGGCTCGCAGTCAGGCCGTGTCTGGCTTGTAAAGGCAAGCTGGGTAAGGGTTTGCCTAGTGTCGTGCTGGCCTGCGTAAAACTGGCACGGCAATTGCAATGTAGTGGCTCATACAGCCGGGGCTGCCAATGAAGGCGGCACCCGACTGGCGGACAATGGCGTCCGTTGTGCAGGCTTGTTCATCAAGCCGGCACAACGGGCGCTTTTTTGTTTAAACCACGCATAGCAAGGAGCTGGATATGGCTGATACGAAAAATGGCCTGATGGTTGCAAGTCATCATGCCGATGGACGCCGGGACTTCCTGAAAGGCGCGCTCGCGGTGGTGGGCGCCACACTGCTGCCGGCCGGTTTTTCAGTGCCGGCACAGGCGGGCAGCAATACACCTGAGAAAACCGAGGTCAAGATCGGCTTTATTCCGCTGACCGACTGCGCCTCGGTGATCGTGGCCTCACAAATGGGGTTCGACAAGAAATACGGCATCACCATTGTGCCCTCCAAAGAAGCCAGCTGGGCTGCGGTGCGCGACAAGCTGGTCAATGGCGAACTGGATGCCTCGCATGCCCTGTATGGCATGATCTATGGCGTTCATCTGGGGGTGGGCGGACCCAAGAAGGACATGGCGGTCCTGATGACGCTGAACCAGAACGGACAGGGTATTACGCTTTCCAATCAGTTGAAGCAAAAAGGCGCAACCGATGGCGCCAAGCTGGCTCGCCTCGTCAAGGCCGAGCCGCGTGAATATACCTTTGCCCAGACTTTTCCGACCGGCACCCACGCCATGTGGCTGTATTACTGGCTGGCGGCGCAGGGCATCAACCCCGTGAGCGAGGTCAAGACTATCGTGGTGCCGCCGCCACAGATGGTGGCCAATATGCGGGTTGATAATATGGATGGCTATTGCGTAGGCGAGCCATGGAATGCACGTGCCATTGCCGACAATATCGGCTTTACCGTTGCGACCAGCCAGCAGATCTGGCCCGATCATCCGGAAAAGGTTCTCGGCACGACCGGCGAATGGGT
>NZ_JBOFOO010000343.1:0-20240 GCF_051659485.1 Craterilacuibacter sp.
ATAGTTTAGCGGTTAGAACACTGCCCTTTCACGGCGGCGGCCGGGGTTCGATTCCCCGTGGAGACGCCAGTTACTTGCTAGTTTTATGTTATACCAGTGCACCTGTAGCTCAGTTGGATAGAGTATTTGGCTACGAACCAAAGGGTCGGGCGTTCGAATCGCTCCAGGTGCACCACAAAGTCTCCATAGTTTAGCGGTTAGAACACTGCCCTTTCACGGCGGCGGCCGGGGTTCGATTCCCCGTGGAGACGCCAAAATTTTGCAAAAGGTCGCGACCAACAGGTTGCGGCCTTTTTGCTTTTCACCCAAGTACCACCAGCAGCGTCCCGGCACTGCACCGCCAATGCCGGGCACCCTACCCTGCCACCTTCACGCGAAGGACACCCGCCATGACCACACCCAACCCGCTCTGGATCGAGTTCATCAAAGCCGTCAAACATGAGGTTATCCCGGCACTGGGATGCACCGAACCGATTTCACTGGCACTGGCCTGCGCCATCGCACGCGAACAGCTAGGCAGCCTGCCCGAGCATATCGATGCCAAAGTTTCAGCCAATCTGATGAAAAATGGCATGGGTGTCACCGTCCCCGGCACCGGCATGGTGGGACTGGCGATCGCGGCAGCTGTCGGTGCCACCGGCGGTGACCCGCAAGGTGGACTGCAAGTTCTGAAAAACATGACACCGGAGCAGGTCGCCGCCGGCAAAGCCATGCTGGACGCCAAACAGGTCAGCGTCAGCATCGCCGACGTACCCAATATCCTGTACAGCGAAGCCACGCTCAGTGCCCATGGCGAGCATGTCCGCGTTTGCATCGCCGATGCTCATACCAACGTGGTACTGATTGAAAAAAATGGCGCCACCCTGTGGCAAGCCCCGGTACAAGACCGCACACAAGGCGGACACTACTCGCTCACCGGTGCCCGCATGCACGAGGTCTACGAATTCGCTAACCGTGTACCGCTTGGCGAGATTACGTTCATTCTGGAAGCTGCGCGCCTGAATAGCGCGCTTGCCGACGAAGGCATGACCGGCCAGTACGGCCTGCATATCGGCGCCACACTGCAACGCCAGATCAAGCAAGGCTTGCTATCGCAAGGCCTGCTGACAGAAATCCTCATCCGCACCACCGCAGCTTCGGACGCACGCATGGGGGGCGCCACCTTGCCGGCCATGAGCAACTCAGGCTCAGGCAATCAGGGCATTGCCGCCACCTTACCGGTCCTGGTGGTGGCTCGCCACCTCAACGCCAGCGATGAAAAGCTGACACGCGCCCTGATACTGTCACACCTGACTGCCATCTATATACACAGCAAACTACCGGCCTTGTCCGCGCTGTGCGCCGTTACTACGGCCTCCATGGGAGCCGCCGCCGGCATGGCCTGGCTGCTGGACGGCAAAGAAGAGTCGGTCGGTATGGCCATTTGCAGCATGGTGGGGGATTTGGCCGGCATGATTTGTGATGGCGCATCCAATAGTTGCGCCATGAAAGTCTCGACCTCGGCCTCATCAGCCTACAAGTCGGTACTCATGGCTCTGGACGATAGCCGCGTCACCGGCAACGAAGGCATCGTGGCGCATGATGTTGATGAGTCCATCGACAATCTGTGCGCCCTTGCCAGCCGCAGCATGCGGGAAACAGACCGTCAGGTTATCGAAATCATGGTGCAAAAAGCCCGCTAAAAACAAAGGCGCCCCAAGAGGAGCGCCTTTGTTTATTACGCAGCGAATCCAGACAGAATCAGACGCGGTAACTCGCTGCCGTCATCAGTTTGGACGAGAGTTTCATCCCCTGACGCAGCGGCAGCGGCAAACGTGCCGCGCCCAAGGCATGCGCCATATCGGCATGCTTAAGCTCATCATCACGCATCTGCGTCACAATGGCACGACTCTTGGCATCCGCCTCGGGCAGGCTTTGCAGGTGGCTATCCAGATGCGCTCCCACCTGATGTTCCGTTTCTTCCAAAAACCCCAGATTCCAGCGATCTCCCAGCAAGCCGGCGGCAACACCGATCGCTAGCGATCCGCCATACCACAGTGGATTCAGCACACTGGTGCGCCCACCCAGCTCGCGAATACGCTGCTCGGTCCACGCCAGATGCTCGACCTCTTCATGTGCCGCTTCTTTCAATGCCTCACGCGCCACCGGGTCACGCGCCGTCAATGCCTGCCCCTGATACAGCGCCTGCGCGCACACCTCACCACAATGATTCACCCGCATCAGACCTAGTGCATGCTGCTTTTGTGCATCGGTCAGCTCACCCTCCTCCAAACCCTTGTCAGGATGCGGGCGGCTACTCAGCGCCGGTGCCAGCAAGGTGCGCAAGCCTTTATCAAACTCGATAATCCATTTATCAATCATGATGAAGCCTTTTTTTCATACCCAATGAACATCATTATACCTTCGCGCCACACAACGCGGACGCCTGCGATATAATCGCCAGACAGTTAAAACCCATGCACCATGACCGCCAACTGGCAATATATCCAATAAGGACCCGAGTCGATGAACCTGAATGCAATTTCCGCCGGCAAGGACATGCCGAACGACATCAATGTCGTCATTGAAATTTCCGCCAATGGCGCCCCGATCAAGTACGAACTGGACAAAGATTCCGGCGCGATCTTCGTTGATCGCTTCATGGGCACCGCCATGTTCTACCCGGCCAACTACGGCTTTGTGCCGCAGACACTATCGCTGGATGGAGATCCGGTTGACGTACTGGTTGTCACCCCGTTCCCGCTGCCACCTGGCGTGGTCGTACGCTGCCGCACACTGGGTATGATCAAGATGGAAGACGAAGCCGGCATCGATGCCAAACTGGTCGCGGTTCCGGTGGAAAAGCTGTGCCCTATGTACAGCAACATCCAGAAACTGGAAGACCTGCCCGAACTCTTGCGCAACCAGATGGTGCACTTTTTCGAGCATTACAAAGATCTGGAAAAAGGCAAGTGGGTCAAGGTTCAGGGCTGGGGCACAATGGAAGAAGCCAAAGCCGAACTGGTCGACGGTATCGCACGCCACCAGCAGCAAGGCTGAATTGCGTTGTAAGCAAATAAAAAGCCGGCCACGCCGGCTTTTTTCATGCACCATACAACAGGCAGATGCCGGATAGTTCTGTCAGGGCAGCATCGGCACCTATCAAAAAATCAAGCCATCGCTTCAGACAAGGCAGGAACCGTGGATATTGTGGCGCATGGCGCAGTAGCTGAAGCCATCATCGGGCGACTGCAACAGGCAGGACATAAGGTAAGCCGGCAACAAGCCGCGCCAGCGGCAGGGCCACGCCTAGTTTTCGACTCGCTAACACTGGATCTGGCCGGCCCGACGCCACAACAGGCCAAGCAATACAGCCAGCACCAGCCGGATACTTATCTTGATCTGGCCGGACACTGGCATCCTGCCGGGCAAAGTCTGGGCTTCATACTTTACGCCGGCGGCAGCGACCTAGCCATCACCACCGCAAACCCCATACTGAATACCCTGGCTCCGGCAGACGGTATCTGGCTGACAAGCGGCCCCGCCGGTAGCGCAACCTTTGTGCGCCAATATATGGATGCAATCGGCTACAGCCTGCATTTAAACCTGACGGAAAAAGTCTATCCGCCGCACTGGCCCGCTCTGCTGCAACATCAGCAACAGTTACTCATCCGACTGCAGCAACTCGCCAGACGCTATGTAGGCACCTATGCCACACCTTCGGCAAGCGAAGCAGGCTACGCTGCATTCCCGGATACAAAACAAGCACATTTTGCACTGGCATTAGCACAATGGTTACTGCTACTAACCGAACACTGCATCAATACCGAAACCCCCATTCAGGGCTAAATCATCCGGCAGCAATGAAAAAACGGCCCGTTTAGGACCGTTTTGTTTAATTCGCCAGCCATACCGCGCAATAGAATTAGCCTGCAACAACCGGCTTTTTGCGTTCGGCCGCAGCACTCGTCGCTTTAGCGGTACTGGCCGCAGCCTCTACACTCGCCTCGGCGAAGTCCGAGCCCATTTTTTTGGCAGTTTTGGACACATTATCAAAAGCGGCACTCGAAGTACTAATCATGGTCTTGAGCGCATTCACCGCCACATCCGTGCCGGCTGGTGCATTCTTGGTCAACTTATCCAGCGAGACCAAAACAACCTGATTAGACTCGGCCACCTGATCTTCAAAAAAAGCAGTCAGCTCATTCTGGGTTTGTACGGCTGCATCGTACAGATTGCGTGCCACACTCAGGCTTTGATCGATAGCAGGCTGTGCTTGGCTGGACTGGAATTCGGCCAGAGCCTTAGGATCCTTTAGCTCAGACAAGGACTTGACCGCCTGGGCATTGTCGGCCAGCAATTTGCGTGACAACTCCAACTGCAGGCTAGCCATACGCTCGGCACCCGACAGGACGATAGAAGACAGACGTACAACCTTATCAAGATTGGTCTGGTTAAAAGCTGCAAAATCTTGTGCACTGGTAAACATGGACTCACTCCTCAAATCACAAAAATTCGGATCACGTCAGCACCAAGAAAAGACCAGCGCCAAACTGATGTTGCGTTGCAACAATGCAATATTAGGCAGGGCATTTGCTCTAGTCAATAAATTGCTGCGGCGCGCAACAAATACCGCCATTTGAAGATGTATTTCCACCACACCCACCACCTGAGCAACAACAAACAAACAAAACGGCATGTTACAAGTACATGTGCGTTGAAAGACTGCTAGCAAAGAATTACACTCTGGCAATTGATTAAAACTATGCAGAATCAGCACACGACAATGAGCCAAACGGTCCATCCCTTAGAAATAAAGTCAGCCAGTCTGGACTTACTGGCTCTGCAGCTGCGCAGCGCTGATCTTTCCCAAATAGAATCCGAGCTGGATCACCGTTTTGGCTTGCGCTTTTCCGACAGGCAAGAAGCATTCGTACTGGATCTGGAACTACTGGCAGAGCCGGCTGCACTTGACCTTGCTGCGGTTCTGGCCAACTGCGCCCGCCGCGGCATCCATATTGTTGCCCTGCGCCATCCGGATCCGGCACTGGCAGATCTGGCACACCGGCATCACCTGGCCTATGCCGCAGCAGGCACGCAAAACCGCAACACGCTACAGGCAGCGGAAACCATCCTGCCAGAGCCCCCTGCCTTCCGTCAGGCAATGGTGATTGATAAGCCCGTGCGCGCAGGGCAACAGATCTACGCCAAAGACGGTGACCTCATCGTGCTGGCTATGGTCAGCGCCGGTGCCGAAGTCATCGCCGATGGCCATATACATATCTATGCGCCATTACGTGGGCGCGCACTAGCCGGCGCCCGCGGCAATACGCAGGCACGCATTTTTGCACACGCCATGGAAGCCGAATTGCTTTCCATTGCCGGCGTGTACCGCACACTGGAACAGGCCCTGCCCGCTTCCATTCAGGGCAAGCCGACACAGGTTTATCTGGAAAACGAACGCCTTGTCATTACAGCCATAGGCGAATGACCGGCCGACCATCATTACCAAGGGAACAGACGTGGCAAAGATTATTGTTGTAACCTCAGGCAAAGGCGGCGTCGGCAAGACGACGACCAGCGCCAGCTTCGCTTCCGGCCTTGCCCTGCGCGGCCATAAAACAGTCGTAATCGACTTTGACGTCGGCCTGCGCAATCTTGACCTGATCATGGGCTGCGAACGCCGCGTCGTCTACGACCTGATCAATGTGGTCAACGACGAAGCCAACCTCAATCAGGCCCTGATCAAGGACAAGAACTGCGACAACCTGTATGTGCTGCCCGCATCGCAAACCCGCGACAAGGATGCCTTGTCGGAAGAGGGTGTCGAGCGCGTACTCAACGAGCTGGCTGAGCAGGGTTTTGAATATATCGTATGCGACTCCCCTGCCGGCATCGAACGCGGGGCGTTGATGGCACTGTATTTTGCCGATGAAGCCATTATCGTCACCAACCCGGAAGTCTCGTCAGTACGCGACTCGGACCGCATTTTGGGCATTCTGTCGTCCAAGTCCAAGCGTGCGGTAGAAGGCCGTGAGCCGGTCAAGGAACATCTGCTGATTACCCGCTATTCGCCGGCTCGCGTAGAAAAAGGCGAGATGCTGTCGGTAGATGACGTCAAGGAAATCCTGCGCGTCCCACTGATCGGCGCCATTCCCGAGTCTCAGACCGTGTTGCAGGCTTCCAACTCCGGCACGCCCGCCATCCACATGAAGGGAAGCGATGCCGCTGAAGCCTACACCGATGTGGTGTCACGCTTTTTGGGCGAAACCTGCCCGATGCGCTTTATCGAGCCACCTAAAATTGGCCTGCTCAAGCGTCTGTTCGGAGGTTGAGCGATGTCACTGATTGATATTATTTTTGGCAAACGCAACAAGACCGCCTCCATTGCCCGTGAGCGCCTGCAGATTATTCTGGCGCACGAGCGTGGCGGCCGCGATGGTGCACCTGACTATCTGCCCGCCCTGCAGCGCGAGCTGATGGAGGTGATTTCGAAGTATGTGTCCGTTAACCAGGAAGACATCAAGGTACAACTGGAACGACAGGACAACTTCGAGGTACTGGAAGTCAATATCGTATTGCCGGAAAAAAACCGCTGATCACCAGACCTATCTCCCCCATACGCGATGCGTATGGGGTTCTTCACCTGCCTGCCGCTGATAAATAACCGACAGGCAACGCCTTAGGCGTAATTGACCTTTACGTATGACGCTGACTGAACTTCGCTATATCGTTGCCGTGGCACGCGAGCGCCACTTCGGCCGGGCAGCCCAAAGCTGCTTTGTCAGCCAACCCACCCTCTCCATCGCCATCAAGAAGCTGGAAGACGAGCTTTCAGTCACCCTGTTCGAGCGCGGGGGGCAGGAGGTCAGCGTCACGGAAATAGGTGAGCGCGTCGTAGAACAGGCAAGGCGGGTGCTGGAAGAGGCAGAAACACTCAAGCACCTTGCGGGCGAGCACCAGAATGAGCTTGCAGGGCCATTGAAGCTGGGCGTGATCTTCACCATCAGCCCTTACCTGCTGCCCAAGCTCATTCCGGCGCTACGCATTCTGGCTCCCGATATGCCGCTGATTCTGGAAGAAAACTACACTGCGCGCCTGACCGATATGCTCAAACGCGGCGAGATTGATGCCATTATTGTCGCGGACCCCTTTGACGAGCCCGGCACACAAATGTGGCCGCTGTACGATGAGGACTTCGTTGTCGCCACCCCCAAGGGCCACCCCTGGGAAAAGCGGGACAGCATCAATGCAGACGAGCTCTCACATGAAAGCGTACTGCTGCTATCCGCCGGCAACTGCTTTCGTGATCAGGTATTGCAAAGCTGCAGCGAACTTTCCGTACGCCAGAATCAGGCCGGCGGGCTGGCCAGCTCCTTGCAGGGCAGCTCGCTCAATACCATACGCCATATGGTCGCCAGCGGCATGGGCATCACTGTTTTGCCGGCTACCTCGGTATCCGCTGCCGATGAAGGCCTGCTATCGGTGATTCCGTTTGCGGCGCCGCCACCCACACGCCGCGTGCTGTTAGTGGCTCGCAAGCAGTTCTTCCGCAAACAGGCACTCAATGCACTCCAACAAGCGGTGTTCCGCTGCGGCCTTGAAAACGTCAGCATGCTGGAAGCGCCCTGAGAACTGCCCCACGCAAAATGCCCCGCACGCGGGGCATGTCTACTCGTCAGCCCCCGTTCAAGCCTGACTACTACGGATCAAGCCTGCCAGACGGGCGATCCCTTCATCGATGCGCGCCGCCGGCGTATGGCTGAAATTCAAGCGCAAATGACCAAGCCCCTCTTCGGGTACAGGGTAAAACGGCTCTCCCGGCATAAACGCCACATTATGTTCCAGCGCCAGCTTCAGCAGGCTACGGGTATCGCGCTTTTCTTTCAGCGTCAGCCAGAAGAACAAACCACCAGACGGTAACTGCCAGTCGGCAAGATCGGAAAAATGCCTTTCCAGTGAAGCCTGCATCACATCGCGCCCTTCACGGTAAGTCGCACGCAAGCGCGCAATATGGGCAGGATAAGCCGCATCATTCAATGCACGCGCGGCAAACCACTGGCCGATACGGTTAGTGTGCAGGTCGGCAGCCTGCTTGAGCTTGACGAGGTAAGGATACAGGTCGGGCGTGGCAATCAGATAACCTTCACGCAAGCCCGGTGCCAGAGTCTTGGAGAAAGAGCCGGCATAAATCCATGAAGCCTGCTTCAAATGCGAAACCAAGGGTGCAGGCGCTTCCCCATCGTACGACAGCGCACGGTAGGGGTCATCCTCGAACAGGGGGATGCCGGCCTGATCGATCACCTCGGCCAGAGCCACGCGGGTGGCTTGGTCGTAACAGGCACCGGACGGATTCTGGAAGCTTGGAATCAGATACGTCATGCGCGGCTTGAATTCGGCTAAGGCCTGCGCCAGATCCGCCGGATCCAGCGAGCCCTGCTGTTGGGGAACGGCATGCACGCTGGCACCGAACAGCTTGAAAACCTGCAAGGCAGCCAGATAAGTCGGCCCTTCAGTCACCAAGGGTGTACCCGGATCAACAAACAGCTTGGCAGCCAGATCCAGTGCCTGCTGCGAGCCGGACAAAATAAGGACCTGATCGGCGCTGCACACTATCCCCATTTTCTGCGCTTCGCGCGCGATCGTTTCCCGCAGCTCGGGCTCGCCCTCGGTGGTGCCGTACTGTGCCAGCGATTGCGGCATATCGCTAAAATCAAGCTCGGGCAGGCACTGCGATGCCGGCAGGCCGCCGGCAAAGGAAATCACTTCGGGGCGTTGCGCGGCCGCCAGTATTTCGCGGATCAGCGAGCCGGACAAGCGTTCGATACGTTGAGAAAACATGGCAGCCTCTTGCATAGTGTCGGAGATTAATGTCAATATATTTGACCAATTTACCGAGCACCTAGGCTGCTGTCAATATGCCTTATAACTACAGCAACAAAGAAATCCGCCACACCATGGCAGCCTTTTTCCATGCCTATCAGGCTTTTACTGCCAAGCCTGACCAGATGCTGGCCGAACGCGGCTTGGCGCGGGTACATCACCGCATTCTTTTTTTTGTCGCCCTGCAGCCCGGCCTGAATGTGGGAGAACTGCTGCAGGCGCTAGGCGTCAGCAAACAGGCCATCAATCTGCCGCTGCGCCGCCTGATTGCCGATGAGCTGATCGCAGCCACCACCGCCAACCACGACCGCAGGGTCAAAACCTTGCGGCTGAGTCCTGCCGGACAGGCACTGGAACAGGCCTTGTATCAGGAACAGCAACGCCTGCTGACGCAGGCATTTGAACAGCTAGGCCCCACCGCCAGCGCACACTGGCTGGCACTCAATCAGGCTTTGGCCGCACGCTAAGCACACGTCAATCAATAGACTGGTAGCGTACGGCACTGATCTCGATTTCTTCCTGCCCATCCGGCCCGCGCAAGAGCACCACATCCCCTTCCCTCGCCTTGAGCAAGACCCGCGCAATCGGTGCAATCCAGCTGATATGACCACGCTCCGGATTGATCTCGTCCACGCCGACAATACTCAATGTCTGCAAAATACCATTGCCGCGCACAATATCGACCGTAGCCGAAAAAAATACCTGATCACAGGCTTCGCGCAATACCGGATCAACGACTTCGGCCACTTCCAGCCTTTTGGTCAGAAACCGAATACGCCGGTCAATCTCGCGCAAGCGGCGCTTGCCATAGATGTAGTCGCCATTTTCCGAGCGGTCACCATTCGAGGCTGCCCAGTTGACGACCTGCACCATTTCCGGCCGCTCACGATGGACCAGTTGCGACAATTCGTCCTTTAGGCGGCGCCAACCCGCCGGTGTAATGTAGTTCTTGCCGCTAGACGGCAAACGGCTTTCAGCCGGCAAGCCCTCCTCGAGATCGTCATCCTCGTCTTCACGCACAAATGCCTTGTTCATCGCTTGCTCCTTTTGCAAAAAACCGCCCGGCACACTACATGCACGGGCGGTTATCGACAATATGACTAGATAGTCGGCAATGCTTAACGGTGTTTTTGCAAGCCGGTCGAAGTCAGACCCGACCACTTCATCACGCCGGCGACTTCCGCTTCGTTCAGCTCATAGAACTGACCGCGCTTCAAGCGGCCCGGCAAACCGATGGAGCCGAAGCGGATACGGATCAAACGGCTAACCGTCAGCTTGAAGTGCTCGAACATGCGGCGCACTTCGCGGTTACGGCCTTCCTTGATCACCACGTTGACCCAATGGTTGGCACCATCTTCACGCCCACCCAGCTGATACACACGCTCGAAGCGGGCCGTACCGTCTTCCAGTTCGACATCCTCTGTCATCGCCTTCATGATTTCCGGGGTCAGCTCGCCCAGTACGCGTACCGAGTACTCGCGCTCGACTTCGAAGCTAGGATGCATCATGCGGTTGGCCAGTTCACCACTGGTCGTCACCAGCAACAGACCGGACGTATTCACGTCCAGACGGCCAATGGCAACCCAACGGCTGGATTTGGCTTGCGGCAGACGGTCAAACACGGTCACACGGCCTTCCGGATCATCGCGCGTCACGATCTCCCCTTCCTGCTTGTGATACATGATGATGCGCGGCAGGCGATCGGCCCACTTGAGCTTGACCTGATTGCCCTTGACCACCACACGATCCTGCGGCCCAACACGGTCGCCCAATGCAGCAACCTTGTTGTTGACCAGAATCAGGCCGGCCGCGATCATTTCCTCGACTTCACGGCGCGAACCGGCACCCGAAGCCGCCAAAGCCTTCTGCAGGCGCACCGGTTCAATCTTGTCCAGATCTACGCGGGTTTCACGCAGGCGCTGCGACTTCTCGACAATCGCCTGAGCCGGAGCACGCAAGGCCAGCTTCTTGGCGCGAGGCACTTTGGGGCCTTCACTGCGCACAAACGGCTTTTTATCAGCAAAAGCAGAACTGCTGCGGCCCTGATCTACCGCTTCACGACGGGCAAACGGCTTGCTGTCGCCGGCATTGCGGTCGCGCTGACCGTAACCGCCTTCGCGCGGCGCATCGCCATCACGGCGTACGAATGGCTTCTTGTCGCCATAATTGCCACGTGCCTGCTCGCTGCGGCCACGCCCCTGATCGGAACCTTCACGACGGGCAAACGGCTTGCTGTCGCCGGCATTGCGGTCGCGCTGGCCGTAACCGCCTTCACGCGGCGCATCGCCATCGCGGCGTACAAACGGCTTCTTGTCGCCATAATTGCCACGCGGCTGGTCGGCACCGTCGCGACGGGCAAACGGCTTGCTGTCGCCGGCATTGCGGTCGCGCTGGCCATGGCCTTCTGTGCGTGGCGATGCCGGCTTGTTGTCTTGTGCATTGCGCGGCTTGATAAAGCTGCCGCCGGTGCGTGGCTGCGAGGTTTCGCGGCCTTTAGCTTGCGACACCGGCTGGCGCGCTTGATTGCTTTGTCCTTTAGACATGCTATTTCCTAATCAACTAGTTTTTCCGCCTCATCAGCGAGGGGGACTTCGCTATCTGGCGTGTCGCCAGAAGCGTTAACCGGCCCGGCATCCGGCACCACCAGATTTCCCAAATCCGCCAAAGGCGGCAAATCACGCAGCGAATGAAAGCCGAGATCATCGAGAAACTTGCGGGTCGTTGCATATAGACCGGGCCGTCCGGGCACATCCTTGTGCCCGATGACTTCTATCCAGCCCCGTTCAAGCAGGGTCTGCACCACGCTGGTCGACACCGTCACACCGCGGATGGCTTCAACATCGCCACGGGTCACCGGTTGTTTGTAGGCAATAATCGCCAGCGTTTCCATCACCGCACGCGAATAACGTGGCGGTTTTTCCGGGTTCAAGCGGGAAAGATAAGGCGTAAATTCGGCACGCGCCCGAAAGCGCCAGCCCGAGGAAAGCTTAATCAACTCCACCCCGCGTCCACGCCAATCCTGCTGTATTTCCTCCAAAATTCCGTTGATCAATGCGACCTTGACATCCTCGGTAAATAGCCGCTTGAGCATGGAAGCCGATAGCGGCTCCTGCGCAGTCAGCAGCGCCGTTTCAAGAACGGTTTTCAGATACTTGAGGTCGGTAAAAAGAGGCATTGAAACCAGATCGAATTTCTAGAGAAAATCACAGGAAGGCGCGGATTTTACACGATTTTTTACCCTGCGTCGCACAATGTAGCCCCTTTTCCTCCGGCACCGATTGCTAACAACATCCGGAGCAACAAATCGCCCGATCACAAAACAGCCTGCCAGCAAAAATCGCCAACTGGCTGACGCTGGATGAAAACCAGCGCCCGCTGCTTAATCTCTACAATTCAGAGTCAACCTGCATCGGGTTAAGCCTGATCCGCACAGCAGGAATACGCATCCGCCTCAGGTATCGCTGATAATGGACAACACGGCCAAGCGCACATAGATGGGCGCATAGGCTGCATCCTGACTGACCTTGACCATCCCCTCCTTGACCAGCTCCAGTAGCGCGATAAAGTTGACCACCAGATGCGCAACGCCCTTATCAGGGTCGAACAGCTCTTCAAATGCGACATAATCACGCCCATCCAGATAGCGCACGATCCAGCTCATCTGCTCGCGCACCGACAATTCGTCCTGCTCAACTTGGTGACTGCGCTGGTTTTTGGCTCGAGACAAAATCGACAGCCAGGCCTGACGCAAATCCAGCGGACCGACCTCGGGCAGGCGTTGTTCGGCACCTTGCTCAATCAGCACCGCCAGCCAGGCAAAGTCACGTTCGGCTTGCGGCAATTTGTCCAAAGCCAGCCCGGCCAGCTTCATCTGCTCATATTCCAGCAGCCGGCGTGCCAGCTCGGCACGCGGATCAGCCACTTCACCAGCCTCATCCATCTGCGGACGAGGCAGCAATAGCCGCGATTTGATCTCGATCAGCAAGGCGGCCATCAGCAGATACTCGGCAGCCAGCTCTAGCCGCTCGACCCGCATCGCCTCGATATAGCGCATGTACTGCGCAGTAATCGGCGCCATCGGGATATCGAGTATGTTCAGGTTCTGCCTGCGGATCAGATACAGCAACAAGTCCAACGGCCCTTCAAAGCTCTCGAGAATGACCTTAAGCGCATCCGGCGGGATAAACAGGTCCTGCGGCAGCTCCAGCACCGGCCGGCCGAAAATATGGGCGAGCGGCGCCAAGGCAGGCAATTCGCCGGCAGGAGGCGCTAAATGGATATCGGTCATGGTCGGCAAGCTGCAATGAAAAACCCCGCGACCATACGCGGGGTTGATGGCAAAACAAGATCCGGCAACTTAATATCCCAAACCCATGGCTTCACGCACATCCTTCATGGTGTCGTTCGCGATCTTGCGCGCACGCTCGCAACCATCGGCAACGATGGCCTTCACCAGTGTCGGGTCATCCAGATACTTCTGCGCACGCTCGAACATCGGTTGCTGTTCCTTGAGCACGCCCTCGATGACCGGCTGCTTGCAATCCAGGCAGCCAATGCCGGCACTGGTACAACCCTTGACCACCCATTCGCGTGTAGTCTCGTCCGAATAGACCTGATGCAACTGCCACACCGGGCACTTGGCCGGGTCACCCGGATCGGTGCGGCGTACGCGTGCGGGGTCGGTCGGCATCGCGCGCACTTTCTTGGAAACCGATTCCGGCGCCTCACGTAACGCAATGGTGTTGCCGTAAGACTTGGACATTTTACTGCCATCCAGGCCCGGCATGCGGCTGGCGGCAGTCAGCAAAGCGGCGGGCTCAGGCAGAATCACCCGGCCCTTGTTTTCCAGGAAGGCAAACAGACGCTCGCGATCACCGATAGACAGGTTCTGGGTGTCGGCCAACAGGGCGCGGGCCGCATCCAGCGCTTCGTCGTCACCATCCTGCTGGTAACGGACACGCATCTGCTCGTACAGTTTGCCTTTTTTGCTCCCCAGCTTTTTGATGGCGGCAATCGCCTTGTCTTCAAAGCCCGGCTCACGACCATACAGATGGTTGAAGCGGCGTGCCATTTCGCGCGTCAGTTCGACATGTGGCACCTGGTCTTCACCGACCGGGACCTGATTGGCCTTGTAAACCAGAATATCGGCGGCCTGCAACAAGGGGTAACCCAGAAAACCATAGGTCGCCAGATCCTTGTGGCTCAGCTTTTCGATCTGGTCCTTATAAGTAGGCACCCGCTCCAGCCAGCCCAGCGGACAGATCATAGATAGCGCCAGATGCAGTTCTGCGTGCTCGGGCACCTTGGACTGGATAAAGATGGTGGCTTGCGCCGGGTCGACGCCGGCTGCCAGCCAGTCGATCACCATATCCCACAGGCTCTCTTCGATCACGCCCACGTCGTCGTAATTGGTGGTCAGTGCATGCCAGTCAGCCACCATAAACAGACATTCGTGCTCGCTTTGCAGCTGAACCCAATTCTTGATAACGCCGTGATAATGCCCTAGGTGTAGCCTTCCGGTTGGGCGCATACCGGACAAAACGCGATCTGCGAACATGAACAATCCTGGAAAAATAAAATTACAAAATCAGATTGAGAAGATCATACACGATATTCATGAATGGCCTGAGGATGGGCGACAGCAAGCCGGTAAACACCAGCCCCAGCAGAATCCAGATACCGTAAGGCTCGATACGCGAATATTTGTAAGCCATGCCCGGCGGCAAAAAGCTCTCGACAATACGTCCACCGTCCAGAGGCAGTAGCGGCATCAGGTTGAGTACCATCAGCACCACGTTGATATTAATGCCAGCCTGACTCATCAGCATCAGGGGCTCGCTATACATGCTGTCGGTCGTGGTCGCCAGTTTGAACAGCAGCACCCAGCCGATCGCCATGGCCAGATTGGACAAAGGCCCCGCTGCCGCCACCCAGCGCATGCCGCTGCGTATCGGTTTCAGATTGCCGAAATTAACCGGCACCGGCTTGGCCCAGCCAAAAATGAAACCGCCGGCAATCAGACCGACCAAAGGCAACAATACCGTACCGACAGGATCGATATGCTTGAGCGGATTGAGGGTCATGCGCCCCATCATAAAAGCGGTGCCATCCCCGAAACGCTTGGCCACATAAGCATGTGCCGCCTCGTGCAGGGTGATAGCCAAAATTACCGGCAAGGCGTAAATAGCAATTTTCTGGATGATATCGTCCAAGAGTACCCCCTTTTTAAATCATGTCATGGCCGCAAGAGGGCGACCTTAATTTTTGTATTTTTGCCTCACAAGCCAAACAAAGCGACATCACCCTTTCCCTGACGGACGAGGGAGACGCCATCGGTCATATCGACGACCGTAGTCGCTTCGGTACCGCACCAGCCACCATCGATCACCAGATCAACCATATTCTCCAGACGCTCGCGGATTTCGTAAGGATCAACCAGCGGCTCTTCATCGCCCGGCAACATCAGCGTACACGACAGAATGGGCTCTTGCAGCTCCTCCAGCAGCGCCAGCGCCACTTGATGATCCGGCACGCGCAAACCTATGGTTGAACGCTTGGGGTGCAAGGTACGCCGCGGGACTTCCTTGGTGGCCTGCAAAATAAAAGTGTAACTGCCTGGCGTCGCACTTTTCAACAGGCGGTACTGGCTATTGTCGACACGCGCATAATTGGCCAAGGCCGACAAGTCGGCGCACACCAGCGTCAGGTGATGCTTGAGATCAATCTGGCGGATCTCCAGAATCCGCTCCATCGCACGCTTGTTACCGAGCGCACACCCCAGCGCATAGCAGGAGTCGGTCGGATAAACGATCACTCCGCCACCCGCTACGATCTTGGCTGCCTCACGGATCAAGCGCGCCTGTGGGTTGTCCGGATGGATAGTGAAAAACTGTGCCATTGCTGCTTCCTTCGCTTGTCCTTGCTGGGTCTCGCCTTAGCTGCCCCAGCCTTTTTCACGCCATACCGGCCGGCATAAAGGCGGCAGTTCTGCCGTCAACCCCACATCACGTCCGCCCTCGCCCGGCGCATGAAAATCGCTGCCGGCGCTGGCCAGCAAAGCAAAGCGCTCGGCCAGCAGGGTGTACTTGTGCATATCGTCAAGACTATGGCTGCCGCTGGCGACTTCTATGGCTTCGCCACCGGCGTCCTTGAAGTCGAGTATCAACCTTTCGGTCAGTGTCGTACCAAAGCCATAGCGCCCCGGGTGGGCAATGACAGCCACGCCGCCTGCCGCCCGTATCCAGTGCACCGCATCGGCAAGGCTCGCCCATTGGTGCGGTACATAGCCGGTTTTGCCGGCTGCCAGAAACTTGCGGAACACCGTCCTCATATCTTTTATATAACCGGCATTGACCATATAGCGGGCAAAATGCGCGCGCCCTATCATCTCGGGATTGGCTGCCAAGGCCATCGCGCCATCAAACGTCCCGCCAATGCCGGCTTTTTCCAAGGCCTGCGCCATGGCATGCGCACGCTCGATACGCCCCTCGCGAATAGACTGCAAGCCGGTTTCCAGCACCGTATGGCCCGGCTCGATGCCGAGCCCGACGATATGAATGGTGTGCTTGCCCCAGCTAACCGATATTTCGACCCCGCCTATCAGGGTGAGACCCAGTTCATGTGCGGTAGCGGCGGCCTCGGCAAAGCCCCGCGTGCAGTCGTGATCGGTGAGTGCCAGCAGGGTCGCGCCGCGTCCGGCTGCACGCGTCACTACATCAGCCGGACTCAAAGCGCCATCGGAAATATTGGAATGAAAATGCAGATCCACACTGGCCATTATTCAAACTCCTGTCGGGATTGCCAGGCTGCCAGACATACACGGTAGCCGGCCAGTTCATGCCGGTAAGTATCCCAGACACAGGGCTCGCAACCGCTACCGCAGCACATGTCATCACTCGGCGCGATGGGGGCTTCCGGCCGCGGGTCGAAGTCGTCAGCGACATCAGCCATGCGTAGCAACGACACGAATACTGAAGCCCTCGCCAGTCACCACTTGTCCCGGGCGGATCTTGCAAGTCTTGCGCAGCTCGACTTCACCATCGACGCAAACCACACCCTCGGCCACCATCTGCTTGCCCATCCCGCCAGACTCGGCAATACCACAAGTTTTTAGCAGGTCACACAGCGCAATGTACTCGTTGCGCAGCTCAAACGTTTCGTTCATTTCTTCACACCCAATCTTGGACAGCCCTGTGCAGACCCTGTTAACAATCCACACAAGCCGTTGAATTTATTTGTATATCCATGCCCGCCGTTTTTTAGGCAGGCCAGCAGCAGTTTGCCCACACTCAGGCGGGACAGCGCTGTGAACGGCATGTGGACAAGCAGACCAAGCCGCTGATTTTATTCAAAAAAACACCGTAGCCTAAATTTTAGTCAGTACTACAGCGCCTTGCCTCGCCAGCGCAGCCCATGACTGCTGCAGCCTTTGCTCGTGCGGGCCGCAGACCTCGGCCACCCCCCCGCCTTGCGGCAGCAGCGCCTCGCGATAAAGAGCAAACAAATAGTCACGCTCTTCAGGGTGGCTACGCAAAGGATCCGCCTGCCACGGGATATCCGGATGCGCGAGCAGGATCAGGCCATAATGATAATCTTGGCACAAACGCAATACCGTCTCGCTAGCCGCACCAAAAGCCACTTCAGCCCAGATACGGCAAGTCAGCGCATTAGTATCGCACAGCACGATGTCTGCATCTGCCGCCGCCTCGTCCTCCAAAGCGCACTGACCTAGCGCAATCGCGTCGATATCGGACAAAGTCGGCAGATAGGGCCGGTGGGCATAATAGGTACGGGCAAACTCGTCGACACAAGCCACCTTAACACCGGCTTGCTGCAATCTAATGCCCAGCGCCTGCACCAGCGTGGTCTTACCACTAGACTCCGGTCCGACAACGGCAACACGCAGTGCTTGCAACATCAAGGTTTTCTGCCCGGCAAAGGGGAGAGATTATACGACTCAGAACACCAGGCCGGGCAGTTTCTCACCATAACGGGGGACAGCCCTGTGCAAGGGCTGTGGACAATCGCCGCGAAAGCCCGCCATATCAGGCTTAACCGCCTGCTGCACAAAAAACAGGCAACACGGAAAGATACTCACCACCCGATAGAAAAATCCTGTGCACACACTGTGCGCAAGCATGCTAAGGCTCTGAATTAAAAACCAAAACCAGCAGCGCCTGTTTTTTAAGCGGGTATCGACATCTCGCCGGCCCAATCGCACAGCAAGCGGGCCTGACGCGCTTCCGGGGCCAAGCTCATCGATGCCAGCACCGTCAACTTGGCCAGTGCTGCCTCCGGCGTCATGTCAAAACCGGGTAAAGCCCCCGCCTGCGCCAAAGGCTGACTGGCAGCATAAGCCCCTACAGCCACCGCGCCTTTCATGACTTGGGTCAGATTCAAGACCGGTAGATTCCGGCGACTGGCCGAGGCGACGCCTTCAAGCAAGACACGCTCTGCCGGTGCATTACCATTACCGTAACTCATCAGTAGCGCACCGTGATGCTCACCTTGCAGCAAGCTACCAAAACTGGCGGCCGCCGCACCCGGCATCAACAGCAACGGCAGTATTTTCACCTGCTCGTCCAGTTGCTGCGCAGCAAACACGCCTGCGCCTTTACGCCACACACTGCGCTGCCAATCAATAGTGATACCGAAGCGGGCCAGCGTTGGTGCATTAGGACTGGCAAAACCGGAGAAACTGGCGGCATCTACTTTGCGGGCACGACAACCGCGCAACAATACCCGATCGAAAGCGAGCACGACTTCATGCAAATCGCTTTGACAGGCGGCCTCGAACGCATCGGCCAGATTACTCCAGCCATCGCTACGAGGATGCACCAGTGGCAATTGCGAACCGGTGATCACCACCGGCTTGGCGAGGTTCTGCAAGGCAAATGCCAGCACGCTGGCGGTGTAGGCCATGGTATCGGTGCCATGGATAATCACGAAACCGTCGTAAGCATGGTAATGCTTGGCGATATCGGAGATCAGCCGGTTCCAGTCCGACAGCGCAATCGCCGACGAGTCTATCAACTGCGGATACTCGATCAGATCGAAATCCAGCACTTCGCTTTGAAAACGCACAAGCAGACCCGGCAACAGGCCGGCCACTGGCGCCAATCCTTGCGGCGTGTGCCCCATGCCAATAGTGCCGCCGCTATACAGTACAAGAATACGTTGACCCATCCCGCTTCCCTCGCAAATTAACTGGCCCGATATTAAACAAAAAGGCGCTCCCATTACAGGAACGCCTCTGTCTTTGAACGCCAAATACTTGGCTTTAGCTGCCTTACAGACCGTTAATCAGCACAAAACCAACCAGTGCCGGCGCGATATAGCGGCAGGTCATCTTCATGGCAGGCAACCACAAGGCACTACTTGGGGTATTGGCCGCCAGTTGCGCCTCAATTTGAGGCCATATTTTCCAGCCCACCAGCAAAGACAATAACACCCCATTCAAAGGCATCAAGACATTGGATGTGGCGTAGTCCAGCAGATCGAATACGCCCTTGCCAAACAGGGTGTATTCACTCCACACCCCCAATGACAGCGAAGCAGGTACGCCGAGCGCAAACATCAGGCTGGCCATCATGATTGCAGCCGGTACCCGCTTCATATGGAATTCATCAATCATGAAGCTGGTTACGACTTCCATCAGCGAAACGGCAGAAGTCAGCGCGGCAACCAGCAACAGCACAAAGAACACAACCGCGAACAACTGCCCGCCCACCATTTTGGCAAACACCGCCGGCATGGTAATAAAGGTCAGGCCCGGCCCGGCAGAGGGATCAAAGCCGAAAGCAAACACGGCGGGCAGTACCATCAGGCCAGCCAGCAGGCACACCGCCGTCGTCAGCAATACGACCCATACTGCTGACCCCGGAATAGAGGTGTCTTTTTCCACGTAAGAGCCATAGGTAATCATCGCGCCCATGCCCAGCGACAGCGAGAAGAAAGCCAGCCCCAGCGCATCGATGACCGTCTTGGCGCCAACCTTGGAAAAATCTGGAGTGAGGAAGTAAGCCACGCCATCGAGTGCACCCGGCAAAAACAGGCCACGTACGATCAGTACCAGCATCATCACGAAGAGTGCCGGCATCAGGAATTTGGACAGATTTTCAATGCCCTTTTGTACGCCGCCCAGCACGACGCCGACCGTCAGCGCCATAAAGGCTGCGTGATAAAACAGGGGCTCGGTCGGACTGGAAATAAAATTGCCGAAAATAGTGCCCAGCACTTTGGCATCGCTACTGATGATCTCGCCACCTATCGACTTGGCGATATAGGCTATCGTCCAGCCACCCACCACGCTATAGAACGACAGGATCAAAAACCCCACCAGCACACCCATATAGCCGACCAGTGCCCAGTGCTTCCCG